>JAMQPJ010000120.1 GCA_023717585.1 Thermoanaerobaculia bacterium | reverse complement strand
AAACGTATGGAGGTCACGGTCGACCATTTGCACGGGCTCATCGCGGGTCTCGTCGAGGGAACGGAGGGCATCCGCGCCGCGACGCTCACCGATCTCGAGGGGCTTCCGGTGGTGATGGCCGGAGCCTCGTCGCGCGATTCCGCGATGGAGACGCTCGTCGCGGAGCTCAGCTCATTCCAGAAGAACGTCCGGCGGACGACGGCCGAGACCGGCGCGGGCGAGCTCGAGTCGTTCGCAGTCGCCGGCCCGTACGGCGGGGCCGTCGTCTCCCGTGTGAACGCCGACTACTCTCTCGTCCTGCAGGTCGACCCCGATGCGGCGTTCGGCGAGATCCGTTGGGCGGCGGCGCGGACGGCGCGCGCGCTCCGTCCGGCGGTCCGCTGAACGGCACGAGCGGGCGCTCGAAAGGAATCGAAAGGGCACGATGAACGTCAAGGAGATCAAGGAACTCGTCGAGCTGGTGTCGCGCCGAGGCCTCGCCGGCCTCGAGATCGAGCGTGCGGGCTTCCGCCTCCGCATCGAGGGAGCCCCCGTGCACCGCGGCACACCCGCCTTTGCGCGGGCCGTGGCCGACCCGGTCGCCGCCGAGGCGCCGGCGCTTCCCCCGGCCGGGCCCATGCCGGTCGTCGCCCCGCACGTGCCTCCCGGGCCGGCCGGCTCCGGAGAACGCGAGGGCTTCCACGTCATTACCGCACCGATCGTCGGCACGTTTTACCGCGCCGCGAACCCGGACGCCGAACCGTTCGTGAAGGTCGGCGACGTCGTGGAAAAGGGGAAGACCCTCTGCATCGTCGAAGCGATGAAGCTCATGAACGAGATCGAGTCGGACGTCTCGGGCACGGTGGTCTCCATCTTCCCGCAGAATGCCCAGCCGGTGGAGTTCGGGGAGAAACTCTTCGCGATCCAGCCTCGCTGACGAGAGAGCCGGCAAAAGACACGTGTTCCAGAAGATCCTCGTTGCCAATCGTGGAGAGATCGCGCTGCGCGTCATCGCGGCGTGCAAGGAGCTTTCGATCGCCACCGTGGCGGTCCACTCGGAAGCGGACCGCGACTCGCTTCACGTGCGCGCCGCGGACGAATCGGTGTGCATCGGTCCCGCCGCGCCGTCGGGCTCGTATCTCAACATCACGTCGCTCGTCGCCGCCGCGGAGATCACGGGCGCCGATGCCGTGCATCCCGGCTACGGTTTCCTCGCGGAGAACCCCCACTTCGCGGAGATCCTCGAGGAAGTCGGATTGAAGTGGATCGGCCCATCGCCGGATGCGATTCGGCGGATGGGCGACAAGGCGGTCGCGAAAGCGACCGTCAGGAAGGTGGGCGTGCCGACGGTCCCCGGCAGCCCCGGGCCGCTCGACTCGATCGAGGACGCGATGAACCACGCGGAGGGCGTCGGTTACCCGGTCCTCCTGAAGGCGGTGGCGGGGGGCGGAGGGCGCGGAATGCGCGTCGCCCGCTCCGACAAGGAGCTCGCGGCCGCGTTCGACCTCGCGACCTCCGAGGCCGAGCGCTCCTTCGGGAACGGAAGCGTCTACCTCGAGAAGTATCTCGCGGAGCCGCGGCACATCGAGTTCCAGATCTTCGGCGACCGGGCCGGTCGCATCGTGCACCTCGGCGAGCGGGAGTGTTCTCTTCAACGGCGGCATCAGAAGGTCCTCGAGGAATCGCCTTCGCCGGCCCTCACGGACGTCCTCCGCGCGAAGATGGGGGCCGCGGCGATCGACGTCGCGAAAGCGGTGGACTACGTCGGGGCCGGGACGGTGGAATTCCTGCTGGACGACGACGGTTCCTTCTACTTCATGGAAATGAACACCCGGATCCAGGTGGAACACCCGGTGACGGAGATGGTGACCGGCTTCGACCTCGTGAAGGAGCAGATCCGCGTCGCGGCCGGAGAGCCGCTTTCGTTCGGGCCGACGCCGCCCGGCGACGGGTTGGGGTGGCGTCCGCAGGGTCACGCGATCGAGTTCCGGGTCAACGCCGAGGATCCGGTCACCTTCGCGCCTTCTCCGGGGACGATCACGACGCTTCACCTGCCGGGGGGGCCGGGAGTGCGCGTGGACACGGCGGCCTACTCCGGCTGGAACATCCCTCCGTACTACGACTCGCTCATCGCGAAGCTCATCGTGCACGGCCGCGACCGCGAGGAAGCCCTCAGCCGCGGCCGGCGCGCGCTGGAGCTCTTCATCGTGGAGGGCGTCAAGACCACGATTCCGCTCCACCTGAGGCTCCTCGACGACCCGGACGTGCGCCGCGGCCGCGTATCCACGAAGTGGCTCGAGCGGTGGCTGAAGAACGCCGCGTCCCGCTGACGGAGTCTGCCGGGGGAGCAGCGGCCGGAACGCCGGGCCGCGTCTACCTCGTCGGGTTCATGGGGAGCGGCAAGACGACGAGCGGGCGCCTCCTGGCGAGCCGCTGGGGAGTGCCGTTCGTGGACCTCGACCTGGCCTTCGAGTCGATGTCCGGAAAGACGATCCGCGAGACTTTCGAGACGCACGGGGAGGCCTACTTCCGCGCGCGGGAGACCGAGCTGCTGCGCGGCACGGCGACGCTCGCGGACGCGGTGATCGCCCTCGGGGGCGGAACCTTCACGTTCCCCGAGAACGTCCGGTTCGTGAAGGAGCACGGCGTTTCGGTTTTCCTGGACCCGCCGTTCGAGGTCCTCGCGGCGCGCCTGGCAGCCAAAGCGGCGGATCGTCCTCTCTTCGGTTCTCTCGAGGCGGCCCGATTGCTGTGGGAAGCGCGGCGCGCGTTCTATAAAATGGCGGACCGGACTCTGAACGTGGAACACGAATCGACCCCCGGCGACGTTGCCGGCAGGCTGGCCCTCCTGCTCGACCCGCGCATGACCGGCGGGCGCTGAGGTGCGATACCTCATTCTGTCCGACCTGCACTCGAACGACGAGGCCCTGACCGCCGTGCTGCGTCGCGTGAAGCGCAAGACCTTCGACCGCGTGGTCTGCCTGGGCGACTTCGTGGGCTACGCCGCAGACCCGAACAAGGTGCTGGACCGATTCCGGAAGCTCCGGAAGACCACGATCTCCGTGCGCGGAAACCACGACAAGGTCGTTACGGGTGTCGATGCGGGGTCTCTTTTCAATCCGCCGGCGCTCGAGGCGGCGCGCTGGACGACGGACCGGCTCTCGAAGCAGAACATGGACTTTCTGAAGAAGCTTCCGCTCGGGCCGGAGCTCGTCGACGGGCTCTTCGTCGTGTGCCACGGCTCGCCGCTCGACGAGGACGCGTACATCTTCTCGGACTTCGACGCCTCGCTGAATTTCGTGAAGCTCCACGGGTTCGCCGAGGGCATCGACCTGTGCTTCTTCGGTCACAGCCACATCCCGTCGATCTTCACTCTGGAGCCGGGAGGCATCCGCGTCGAGGCGGTGCGCGAGGCGCGCTACAAGCTGAGGCTCGAGCCCGGGAAGCGTTACCTCGTGAATCCCGGTTCGGTGGGCCAGCCGCGGGACCGGAATCCACGCGCCGCGTACGCCATTTACGACGCGAGCGCTCGCGTCGTGCACTTCGACCGCGTGCCGTACGACGTGGGCGCCGCGCGCCGCAAGATCCAGCGCGCGGGGCTGCCGGCCGTGCTGGGCGCCCGGCTCGTCGTCGGGCTTTGAGCTCCGGCGGGCGTTCGATGTCGCGCCGCGGCCGTCACGCGTTCGCAGCCTCCCTCGCCGCCCTCACCCTCGCCGGCTGTTTTTCGTTCGGCGCGGAGAACGGCCCCCCGAAGGGCACCTATCGGGAACGCCTCGGCGGATTCGCCCGACTCCTCCGCATGGAGGATCGCCGTGCCTACGACCCCCTCCTCACCGGGCGCGCGGCGGTCTCACCGGATCCCTGGCTGCGCGCGAAGTCGGCGCTCGCCGCCGGAAGGCTCCGGGATCCCGCCGCCACGCCCTACCTGCCGG
>JAMQPJ010000119.1 GCA_023717585.1 Thermoanaerobaculia bacterium | reverse complement strand
GACGATGCGCTGGTACTCCTCGTCGTCGTCCACCCAGAGCGTCGCGAAGTCCGAGCCGAAGACGTCTCGCGCGGCGCGGAGCGTGAGGTCCAGATCGCGGTGGAGAAGCGTCGGCGCTCCCGCGCGCTCGCCCTTCTTGCGGATCTGGTCCCAGAGCTTCGTGAGATAGCGGCGGTCGGCCGCGAACTCTTCCGGCGCGCGCCCTTCGCCCGCCGTGCGCACGATGTACCCGCCGGGACCTTTCTTGAGATTCGTGAGGATGTCCTTGAGGCGGTTTCTCTCGTCCTCGTTCTCGATGCGCCGCGAGACGCCGACGTGATCGATCGTCGGCATGTAGACGAGCGTGCGACCCGGGAGCGTGACGTGCGTCGTGACACGCACGCCTTTGTGCGCGATCTGGTCCTTCGTGACCTGCACGACCAGCTCCTGACCCTCTCTCAGGAGCTCGTCGATCGACGGGAGGATCGGCCTCGGCGCCGCCTCGCCCTCGGCCGCCGGCGTCACGCCCTCGGCCGGCACGGGGAGCGCCTCGAACGTCGCCGCGGCGCCGCCGCTCCCGAAGGCGTCGAAGTCGTCCACTTCCTCGCCCACGTCGGCCACGTAGAGAAAGGCGTCCTTCTCGAGCCCGATGTCCACGAAGGCCGACTGCATCCCCGGAAGGACGCGCGTCACGCGCCCCTTGTAGATGTTCCCGACGGTGCCGCGCTGCCGCCGGCGCTCGATCTGCACCTCGGCCACACGCCCCTCCTCGAGGACGGCGATGCGCGTCTCGCGGTCGGACGAGGAGACGAGAAGCTCTTTCGGCACGCGGGCAGTCTAACCTCCGCCGCCGGGGGGACCCGGGTCACACGTTCACGTAGCGGCGGTACGCGACGGAGAGGATCAGTCCCACCATGCACCACGTCGCGACGAGCGAGGACCCGCCGTACGAGACGAACGGCAGCGTGATGCCGGTCGTGGGCAGGACGCCGACGTTCATCGCGACGTTCACGAGCGCCTGGGCCGCGATGTTGAGGGTGAGGAGCAGCACGAGCATCGCCCCGCCGCGGTCGCGCGCGTCGCGCGCGAGCGCGAGCGCCCGTGCGACGAGAAAGCCGTAGAGCGCGAGAAAGATCGCGACGCCCGCGAACCCCCACTCCTCGGCGAGGGCCGCGAAGATGAAGTCCGTGTGCCGCACGGGAAGGAACCCGAGCCGGCTCTGCGTGCCGCGCTTCCAGCCCTTGCCGAAAATGCCGCCGGAGCCGATCGCGATCCGGGCCTGCCGGACCTGGTAGCCGGCCCCGCGCGCCGCGAGGTTCGGGTCGAGGAACGTGCGGACGCGGTCCTTCTGGTAATCCTTCAGGAGGAACCAGGAGCCGCCGATCGCGAGCGACCCGCCGACGATGAGAACGGCCCACCAGCGCCCCGGGATGCCTCCGAAGAAAAGGGCCGCGGCGAGAAAAGGCAGGTACGTGAGCGCCAACCCCAGATCCGGCTGAAGGAGGACGAGCACGAGCGGCACGCCGATGGCCGCGGCGACCGCGACGATCGAGCGCGTCGACGGGCCGAGCGCCCAGCGCTCGCGGGTCCGCTTCAATTTGTCGATCGACGCCTCGAGATCGAGGTCGACGTCGAGGCCCGCGCAGTG
>JAMQPJ010000082.1 GCA_023717585.1 Thermoanaerobaculia bacterium | reverse complement strand
GAGCGCGATCGTGGCCCCCAGGTTGTACGCGTTCGCCTTTTCGGGGCCCAGCTTGATGGCCTCCTGGGCCTTCGCGAACGCGGCGTCCAGATCGCCGGCCTGATACGCCTCGACGGAGGCGTTGTAGTTCGAGGTGAAGGGGTCCTCGACCTGCTTCACGACGCCTTTTTCGATCGCCTGCGTCTGCGTGAGGAGCTGGACGTCCAGGGTTTCCGTGCCGCCGATCGGGATCTTCTTCCCCTGGTCGACGGAAATGTAGCCCTGTTTCTCGAAGTGGTAGAAGTAGGAAATCGTCGAATCGTTGAGGATCGTCCCCCACTTGCCGTCCTTGTCGGTCTTGAGCTCCTGTTTGAAGTTCGTGATGGCCTTCGTCGTGATGACGATCTTCACGTCCGCGAGGGCGACCCCCTTGCCGTCCGTGACCTTGCCCGTGACGCGCGCCTGTTGGGCGCCGAAAAGGCCTGCGGGAAAAAGGAGAAAAGCGAGAAGTGTGCCGATGAGAGCGCGTGAGGTGCGGGGAGCGTGCATCGAAGCCTCCAAAGCCGTTGCCGATCGCTTCCGTCCGAGGAAGGATGCCGATTCTACTGCCCGGTTCGGGTGCTCCGGCATGGATCTGAATGCATCATTCGGGCCCTTCACGCACGAAACGGTGGGTTCGTCTAGGCTGGGGCCGTGCGAAGGCGCCTTCTCCTCGGCCTCCTCGCGGCTTCAGCCGCGGTCCTGGCTTTCTTCGCTGCCGGCTACTTCATCGGCCGCTGGCGCACGCGCCGCGAGGCGGTGTCCTCGGCCCCCGTCGTCCAGGCCGTGCGCCGCATCGCGCGGCTCGCGACGGTGGAAATGGAGATCGCCGATGTCGTGCGTTACGAGGAAGTGAAGACGGTCCTCGTCTTCATCGACATCCCGAAAAACGCGACCCTGAGGCTGCGCGGGAAGGTGACAGGGGGGTTCGACCTCGAGCACGGATTCGACGTGGAGGCCGACGCGGCCCGCCACCGCATCGTCATTCGCCTCCCCGCGCCGCAGATCCTCTCCGTGGACGATCGTCTCGAGTGGTTCGACGAGCGCTCGGGATGGCTCAACCCGATCACGCCCGCCGACCGCACGCGGTGGACCCAGTGGGCGCGCACCGCGCTCGCGCGCGCGGCGAAGGACGCCGGGCTTCTCGACAAGTCGGCGGCGCACGCCCGGGGTCTCTTCACGGACGCGGCCGCGGCCTTCGGGTGGACGGCGGATGTGACGGTGAGCGGGACTCGCGTTCCGTCCGTGCCGCCCGCGACTCCCGCGACCGGCACGGCGCGGCCCTGACGCGCGGGCTCTGCTCCTCTTTCAGGTCCTCTCTCAGGTCCTCTCTCAGGTCCTCTTCTCAGGTCTTGAAAGGCAGGCGGCCTTGTGCGTCCTTGAGCGAGTTCGTCGCGATGAGGATCACGTCGATGAGCCACCAGATGCCGCAGCCGCCGAACGTAAAGAGCTTGAGAAGGCCGAGGCCCACGTAGCCGAGATAGAAGCGATCGACGCCGAACGTGCCGAGGAAGATCGAGAGAAGGAGCGCGACGAGCCACTCTTTCGCGTCGGCGGGGCGCGCCAGGGGGACCCCGACCGGCGGAGCGGCTGCGGCCCCGCCTGCCGCGGGCACGGCCGCCGCGGCCGTCGCCGCGAGCAGATCGCGGAACTCCTCGCGGGCCTGAAGAGGAACCCAGCCGGCGTCGCCCGTCTTGAACGAGAGGCTCGGCGCCGCGACACGGCCCTCCGCGACCCACGCCCGGATCGTCGCCTCGTCGACCGGTCCGTACTGGCTGCCGTTCGCTCCGATGACGTAATACATCGCCCTCTCCTCGCTAACAGGAACGCGTTCCGGCCCCGAAAAGTTCTCCTTCCGGGGCCTCACGCATCCTAACTCGCTAGCGCGACCGGGCTTCGCGCGGGCGATCCTTCGGCGCCGATCGCGATTCGTGGCGCTCCTTGGGAGCGGGCCGCGACTGCTGGGGTACCATCCGCGTCTGCTGGGGAGCGAGTCCCGACTGCTGGGGAGCCGGCCGCGACCAGCTCTGCGAACGCGCCTCGCCGCGCTGTCGCGCGGAAAAATCGCGCTCCAGATCCGGCCTCGGCGCGCGACGCGTCACCGGAGGAGCGTTCGGCATCACGGAAGGCGCCGCTGGGCCCTTGACGACGGGACTCTTGTCCGCGGGCCTCCCCGGACTCGTCGACGGCCGAACGAGACCGCCCGAGGTTCTCCACGTGTTCTTGTCGCGCTGCTGCCAGCCGTCCTTCGTCTTCCGGTAGACCTCGCCGTTCCTGCCCGCGTAGACATTGTTGCCCCGATCGACCCGGCGCGACGTGTCGCGGGAGGGCGGCCTCGGGACGTCACGCACACGCTCGGGAAGACGGTTGTAGATGTTGTACTGGACCTTCACGGGACGGATGGCCTTCACCGGCGGGTGGAACCCGATGACCGGACGGCCCGGTCGGGCCATTCCGGGGCGGTGCAGACCCGCCCCGACCGCCGCGCCGGAGCGATTCCAACCGGGCGGGCGAATCCCACTGGGACGATTCCCCCAGTAGTGGTTCGCAATGACCGTCGGCGGGCGGTACCCGCCCGGTCCGAACCAGCCGCGCCGCCCTCCGCCTCCACCGACGCCTCCGAAGCGGGCGGGACGGCCCCAGCCGACCGGGCGGAACCAGCCGCCCCAGCCGTGGCTCACGTTGAAGAACGGGTAGCTCCACGACGACCCGAAGCCCCAGCCGGACCATGGCGTGTAGTGCGCGTGAAAGCCCCACGTGTGCGGGCGCGGCCACCAGAACATGGGCCCGATCCAGGGCCGGTAGTGCCAGCCCGTGCCCCATACGACCGTTCCGCCCCACGGGTAGCAGCCCTCGTAGCCCGGCGTGTAGCCGAAGTACACCTCGTCCGGCGTCGAGTCGTAGACGCGCACGTACTTCACGTTGTAGACGGGCACGCTCGGTGGAATCTGGTCCACCTCGTCGCTCGGGACCGAATCCGCGAGGACCCACGGGCCCGTCGGCTCGTCCGCGACGAACCACACCGCGTTGTCGCAGGCATAGTAGCGGCCGCCGATCCTCAGGACCGAGGCCGGGGTGTTGATCGCATACTCTGTCTTCGTGCCCTCGATCGACACGAACTGCGGCTCGCCGTCGTACTGCACGGCGAGCTTCGCGTCGGCCCGCTTGACGGCGGTGGTCTGCGGGATCTGCGCGTCGAGGAGCGCGTCCTCGGCCTCGTCCGTGCCGGGCACGCTCGCGCGTATTTCGCCGATGTCCGAGCCCGGCGGGATCTTCGCGAACGAAGCGGGGAGCGCATCGGGCGGCACGTAGGCCCACCCCGAGCCGTCGAGCTTCCTGCTCCGGAACCAGCGGCCCGAGAGGAGCGCATAGTAGTTCTGCGACGGCACGTGGAGGAGCACGTCGCTCTCGGTGTTGTCCATCGAGAGCAGCTCGGCGCCGGCGCCGGCGACCGGCTTGAACGACGGCTTGCCCTCGGACACGATGAGCTCGGTCGGTTCCGTGGCGACCACGATCTTCGGTGGATTTCCCGCTTCCGTCCCATCCTCTTCCGGCGTGTCCTTGTCGCCCTTCTTCTGCGCCTCGGCGGCCGTCGCGGCGAGATCTGCGATGTCGGCGGGCGGGCCTCCGATGGACCGCCAGGGCCCCTTCGCGTCGGACGCCTCGTACCACCACTTCTTGCCTCCGGAGAGGTAGTAGCGTTTGTTGCGCGTGTCGAGGACAAGGAAGAGGGCCGTGTTCACGACCAGCTTCAGCGGAGCGCCCTCGACCTCACGGAGTTGCGGCTCGCCGTCGAGCAGCACGAGAACCGTCGGCTCCTGGGCGAAGAGGACCCGCGGCGGGTCGTTCTTCAGGCCTTTGGCGCTCCTCTTCTCCCGGTCCGCGACCTTCACGTTCTCGAGGACGCGGTCGTACGACATGACGAGGTTCCATTTCGGGATTTCCGCCTCGACGATTCCGGCGAACGTCTTTTCCTTTTCGGGCGTGATGTTGGGGAAGCGGACCCGGCTTACCTTCAGCCGCAGGATCTCGACCGACCGGTCGTCCCGGTCCACGGAGACGCCGGCCGAGAAGAAGATGACGCCGAACTTCGTCGTCTTGTCGTCCTTTTTCGTCACGGACACCGCCGCGCGTCCCGTGAGCGTGTCCCCTTTGAAGGTCTCGATTTGCGGCTGGTACATGACCGCCGTGTTGCCCTTCGGCGTCGTGAACTCCCGCGGCCACGGGTCCGGAGTGATCTCGGCTCCGCGGGCGCCGCCCGCGCCGGCCAGGAGAAGGAATGCCAGGACCATCCTCGTCAGGCTCGATCTCATGTGCGTTCTCCTCTCGCTACGATACGCGTCCCCGCGACTGGAATCCGCAAACCCCATGCCGCGGGCGCCGCCGAATGCCCCTAGAATGGAATGGCCGCGGCACGCGCGGCACCACATGGCCCAGCCAGTTCCCACCCCCTCCGAACGCCGCCGGGTGCTCCTTGCGGCCGAACGTGAGACAGAGTCTCTCTCGCGGCATGGACGCACGCGCGTCGCCCTCGGCTTCCCGAACTCCTACGAGATCGGGATGTCGAACCTCGGCTTCCAGTGGGTCTACCGCCTGCTGAATCGCGAGGAGAATATCGCCTGCGACCGGTTCTTCGCGGACGAGGACGCCGACCGGCGCGGGCCGCGCACGCTGGAGACGGACACTCCCCTCGGCGATTTCCCCCTCGTGGCGTTCTCCATCTCGTGGGAGATGGACTACGTCAACTTCCTCCGCCTGCTCCCCGCCGCGCGCATCCCGCTCGACCGCACGGAACGCGGTGAGGGCGACCCGATCGTCCTCGTGGGCGGCGACTGCGCGCGCATCAACCCTGCGCCGCTCGCGGCGTGGGTCGACGTCTTCGCGATGGGCGACGCGGAGAAGATCGTCCCGTCCCTCGCGGACGTGCTCCGGCGCGACCTCACTCGTGACGCCACCCTCGCCGCCCTCGCGGACCTCAAGGGCCTCTATGTTCCAGCGGTCCACGGCGCGCGGGCGGAGGGGGCCGAGGACGGAAAGATCGTCGTCCAGCAGTTCAAGGCTGGCGAGGGCGCGCTCCGCGAGCCGCCGCACACGACGCTCCTCACCCCGCACACCGAGCTTTCGGACAAGCTCCTCATCGAGATCGCGCGGGGCTGCTCGGAGATGTGCCGCTTCTGCTGGGCCGCCTACGCGATGGCTCCGCAGGTGCGGGTCACGGCCGACGCCGTCCTCGAGATCGCGAAGCGCAACCGCCCGCTCACGTCGCGCGCGGGCCTCATCGCGACGGCCGTCGCGGACCATCCGGAAATTCTTCCGATTCTGAGAGGACTTGCGGGCCTCGGCTATCACATCGCCCTTTCGTCCGTGAAGATCGACGCCATTTCGGAGGAGATCCTCGCGATCCTGACGAAGCAGGGCGAGCACGCGCTCGCGATCGCACCCGAGGCCGGCAACGAGCGCCTCCGCCGCGCGATCAACAAGAAGGTCTCCGACGAGATGCTCTTCGACAAGGTGCGCCTGATCGCGCGGTCGGGAATCACGCAGCTCAAGCTCTACCTGCAGGTCGGCCTGCCGGGCGAGACCGACGGCGACGTGGACGACGTCGTCGGCCTCGTCGATGCGCTGCGCCTCGTCTTCCTCGAAGAGGGCAGGAAGCTCGGGCGCGTCGGCACGCTCGTGCCGACGGTGAACGCGTTCATTCCGAAGCCGCACACGCCCTTCGAGAACGAACCGCTGGACGATCCGGCCGCGCTCACGGAGAAGATGAAACGCCTGAGCGCGGCGTTCTGGAAGATGCCGAACGTGACGTTCCGCGGCATGCCCGTCGTCGAGGCGATCTGGGAAGCGTATCTCGCGAAAATGGGGCCCGAGTCGGCCCCGATCCTCCTCGAGGCCGCGGCCGGCGCGCCCGTGCGCCGCCTCGTGAAGACGCACCGCGACACCTTGATGGCCGTCGTCCGGCCCGGCCGCGCTCTCGCGCTCGCCGAACACGAATCGCCCCGCGGCGTCTTCGACCCGCACGCGCGCCAGGCGGCGCCGTGGGGCTTCATCGCGAAAAGCTGAGCCCGATGGACTATCGCGAAGTCCGGCCCTCGCCGCCTCTTGCCCGATTCCTCGAGTGCTTCTGGTTTCTGAGCGCCGAAGATGCCGGCGGCGCCCCCGCCGAGCAGGTACTTCCGGACGGATGCACCGAGCTGATCGTCCACTTCGGCGATCCCTTCCGCCGCGTGACCACGGGAGGCGATTCCGAAGCGCAGCCGCGCGCGTTCTTCGTGGGCGAGATGACGCGGCCGCTCGTCGTCGGGCCTTCCGGGCGCGTGGGCACCATGGGAATCCGCTTCCGGCCCGGCGGCGCGTTTCCATTCCTCGGCCTCCCCCTCTCCGAGCTCTCGGACCACATCGTGGCTCTCGACGTCCTCTGGGGCCGCGCGGCGCGCGATCTCGAGGAAGCCCTCCTCGAGGCCACGTCCGACGCCGCGCGAGTCGCCATCGCCGAGAGTTTTCTCCTGAAGAGACTCGTCGGAGCCCGACGCGATCTCGCCGTGGAGGAAGTCTTGCGCGCGATAATCGCGGCCCGGGGCCGCGGGCACGTGCGGGCCTACGCGGCGCGCGTCGGGCTCGGGCCCCGGCAGATCGAGCGCCGATTCCTCGCCGGGGTCGGCCTTGGTCCCAAGGTTTTCTCCCGCGTCATCCGCTTCCAGAATCTCCTGCGTGTCTCCCGTCGGGCCGAGGGCTGGGCCGCAGCCGCAGCCGCCTGCGGGTACTTCGACCAGTCCCACCTCGTGAGGGACGTGCGCGACTTCGCCGGCGTCTCGCCGTCGAACCTCCTCCGAAGGGCGGGTGACTTCTCGCGTCATTTCGTCTCGGACGAACGCCTCGCGGTTTTCTTCGATGACGGTTTTTTCCAAGACTCCCGGCGGGAGACGGCGCAGATTGGGGCAAGAGGAGAGATTTCATGAAAGCAGCCTTGTCTCTGTTTTCCGCGCTCCCCGCCTGCCTCGCGTTTCTGGCGGTCCTTCCGGCGG
>JAMQPJ010000075.1 GCA_023717585.1 Thermoanaerobaculia bacterium | reverse complement strand
CCGCATCGCCGAGCGCCCGGGGCCCCGCGGCGCCGCCACGAGCAGGTGATGCGAGAGCGCGACGTCGGTGAACGGGCCGCTCACAGTGAACGGATCCGACTCCTTGTCGTGGATGAGGAGGAGAACGGCGAGCGCCTTGTCTTTCGGCAGCAGAAAGACGCCCTCTTTCACGACCGCGGCGTCCCCCGCGGCGCGGTTCTTCGCGGCGCCCGACACGATCTTGGCGAACCGCGGCTTCGCGCGGAGCGGACCGAGGTCGGGGTCCTTCTCGAGCGAGACGCCGTCGTCGAAACCGGCGGCAATCGCCTTTTCGAGCCGCGCGAACGCCTGATCGGCGCGGCCCGTCCGGGAGTCGAGGCAGGCGAGGTTGTAGGCCGCCGTCGGAAGCTCGCCGCGCTTCCACGCCTGCTCGAAGAGGGCGCGAGCGCGGTCGAGCTGGTTCGCGTTCACGGCCGCGAGGCCGAGACGCTCGAGCTCGAAAGGATCAGCCACTCCGCCCTCGAGGACGCGCACATCCTCGACCTTCGCCGGGGCGCCGCCCTTCGGAGCCTCGCTTCCGGTGGTGACGATGATTCCGGGCGCCGTGGCCGGCGCCGGCGTGCGGGTCTGGGCTCCCGCGGGGAGCGAAAGGACGACGGAAAGCGCAAGCGCGGAGAAACCTGAGCGAACAGCCTTCATCCGGTCGATTGTACCGGTCGATTGTCAGGCGACCGGCATCAGGAAGGCGGGCGCAGCTTTGCGGCGAAGCCGCGCCGGTAAAGGAGCCGCATGGCCGCACGGAGGACCGCGAGCACGCGCGGGTCGTACGGAAACGCGAGGCTCTTCGCGAGGAAGCGGTCCACGGGCGCGAGGAGAGGGCGCCGCACCGTGACCGCCTCGACGCGGGTCCACTGTCTCAGGCCCTCGATTCCGTGACGGAAGCCGAGTCCGCTGGCGCGCCAGCCGCCAAGAGGAGACTCCACGACGAAGTAGGTCACGAGGACGTCGTTCACGATCGCCTGGCCGGAATGCAGGCGGCGCGCGAATGCCTCGGCCTCACCGGGGGGTCCGAAGACCGTCGCGTTGAGTCCGAGATGCGTGTCGTTCGCAAGCTGGAGCGCCTCGGCGTTCTCCCGGAAGCGCATGACGGGAACGAGGGGGCCGAAAGTCTCCTCCCGCATGACCTCCATGTCATGCGTCGCGCCCGACAGGACCGTGGGCTCGAAGAAGAGGCCGGGGCCGCTCCCCCGGCGCGCGCCACCGACGAGAACGCGCGCGCCCTTCGCCACCGCGTCCGCGATCTGCCGTTCGACGACCTCGATCTGGCGCGCGAACGTCACCGCGCCGAGATCGTGAGCGCCACC
Source organism: Thermoanaerobaculia bacterium (assembly GCA_023717585.1). Lineage (GTDB taxonomy): Bacteria > Acidobacteriota > Thermoanaerobaculia > UBA5066 > UBA5066 > Fen-183. The sequence continues at coordinate 1,471 of JAMQPJ010000075.1, read as the reverse complement.
GGCTGGATCGGGCGCGCTCTGGCGAAGCGCCGCCACGCGGGGGACGAAGAGCTGCTCGAATCGGTCCGCGACCGATGCGTGCACGTAGATGCGCTCCGTCCGGACGCACACCTGGCCCGAGTGGATGAAGCTCGACCACGCGGCCGCCTCGGCCGCCCGTTCGAGGTTGGCGCCCGGGAGGACGACGAACGGCGACTTTCCGCCCAGCTCGGCCACGCACGGGACCAGGCGCTCGCCGCAGCGCGCGGCAATCTTCCGACCCGTCGCCACGGAGCCCGTGAACATGACGGCGTCCACGAGATCCACGAGCGCCGCTCCCGCCGCGCCCCGCCCCGTCACGACCTGGAAGACGTCCGGCGGATTCCCCGCCTTCACCCAGAGGTCGTTGAGGACGCGCGACGTGAGGGGCGTGATCTCGGACGGCTTGAGAACGACCGTGTTGCCCGCGAGAAGCGGCGCGACGGCTTCAGCCGCGTTGTTCAGAATCGGGAAGTTCCACGGCCCGATGACCCCGACGACTCCGAGCGGATGGCGCACGAGGCGGGTCTTCTTCGTCAGGAAGAGAAGCGGGTTCCGGGTCTCTTCGGCAAAGGCCCGTCGCGAGAGTCGCGCCATCGCCCGGATGAGCTCGCACAGGTAGAGGACCTCGATCCCCTCGGCCTCGTGACGCGGCTTGCCGCTCTCCCTGACGAGCGTCTCGGGCACGAGCGGCGTGTCGAGGACGAGATCCCGCCACCTGAAGAGCGCCTCGACGCGCTCTCCGAGCGGCCGGGAGGCCCACTCCGGAGCCGCGGCGCGAGCGCGAGCGACCGCCTCGGCGACCGCCGCCGCGTCGAGATCGGGGACCTCGCCCAGGAGCTCGCCCGTCGCGGGAGAATGAACGCGGATCACGCGAACATCCTACTCGGGGGTGGACGCGGCCGTGCGCCGCCTCTCGCGCTGGATCTCCCGCAGCGTGCGGGGCCATTCCGAAGGCGGCCGCGCGAGAAGCGACTCGAGCGCTTCGTCTCTCCCGCGCGCCGCGACGTCGGCGAGAAGCCTTCGGGCGAGGGCGGCGTCGCCCGCGTCTCGTGCCGCGAGCGCGAGGACGACGCCGAACTCCGGATCGACCGTGCGCTTTCTCAGGATCTCGTCTGCGAACGCGGCGAGCGTCTCGCGCCGGCCGAGGAGGCGATAGCCCTCGGCGAGCACGACCGCGGTCTGGGAGTTCGGGAGAAGGGCGAAGAGCTGCTCTCCGAACGCGAGAGCGCGGTCAGCGCGCCCCATGTCCTGCGCGCGATTTGCCTGGTCCAGCAGCGCCTCGACCCAGGCGAGCGACTGATCCGCCTGGGTCTTCCGGCGCGAGAGCGACATGCCCAGGTGGGGCCAGCGGAAGGGCGCGGTCAAGTGGACGAGCTCCGCGGGCGCGACCGCCTGCCCGAGCGAAGAGACCGGCCGGAGGCCCGGCTCGTTCGACTTCCAGAGCGCGGCG
>JAMQPJ010000066.1 GCA_023717585.1 Thermoanaerobaculia bacterium | reverse complement strand
CGCGCGCGCGTGGCGGACCGGGCCGCGGCCGCGGCCGAGGAGCGCCTCGTGGACCTGCTCGCGGCCGCCCTCGCGACGGACGCCTCCGGAAAAGCCGTCCCCGCCGAGGGGCGCGACCGGATCCGCCGCGACCTCAAGGAGGGCAAGCACGAGGCGCGCGAGGTCGAGATCGAGGTCACGGACGAGAGGACGCCCCAGATCTCCGTCATGACGCCGCAGGGTGTCGAGGAGATGGGCTTCGATCTCCCGGGCATGCTTCCGAACCTGTTCGGTCCGCCGAAAAAGAGGAAGGTGAAGCTCCCGGTGTCCGACGCGCGTCCGCTCCTCGTGACGCGCGAGGCCGACGCCCTTTCCGACGAGGCCACCGTGCCTGAAGAGGCCGTCCGTCGCTCGGAGGAGACGGGCATCGTCTTCCTCGACGAGATCGACAAGATCGCCGGCAAGGAAGGGGCGCGGGGAGGGCCCGACGTCTCGCGCGAGGGCGTCCAGCGGGATCTCCTCCCCCTCGTCGAGGGGACGACGGTCAAGACGAAACACGGGATGATGAAGACGGACCACGTCCTCTTCATCGCGGCCGGCGCCTTTCACATGGCGAAGCCCTCGGACCTCATTCCGGAGCTGCAGGGCCGTTTCCCGATCCGCGTCGCCCTCGATGCCCTCACGGACGGAGACTTCCTCCGCATCATCACGGAGCCCGAGCATGCGCTTCCGAAACAATCGACCGCGCTTCTCGCCGCGGACGGGATCGAGCTCGTCTTCGCCGCGGACGGCCTCGAGGAAATCGCGCGGGCTGCGGCCGAGGTGAATCGCAACCTCGAAAACATCGGCGCGCGGCGGCTCCACACGATCCTCGAAACGGTCCTCGAGGAGATCTCCTTCGCGGGGCCCGACGCCTCGGGCGCGCGCATCGTCGTGGACCGGCCCTACGTGGAGCGGGCCCTCCAGGGGCTCGTCAAGGATCGCGACCTCTCGCGCTTCGTGCTGTAGGTCGGAGAGAGGAAATCTTGTTTTCGGATTCGGATTCGGAATACGGATTTCTTAGAAAGGGCAAGAAGGCCGGAGCGGCGCTTCTCTTTGTCTTCCTCTCCCTGCCTCTTCTGACCGGCTGCGGGCGGAAGCTCGCGCCCGAGCCGCCTCTCCAGGTGCTGCCGGCGCGCATCGAGCCCGTGCGCCTCTCGCAGGAAGGTTCCGACGTCGTGTTGCGTTTTCCCTACCCGTCGAAGACGAACGCGGGCGAGATGCTGACGAATCTGACGGGCGTGACGGTGTACCGTGAGCTCCTCGGCGCCCGCGAGGGCCAGAAGCCGCCGGAGACACCCACGGAGGCCGCCGCGAGGGAGCGCGAGGAGAAGGGCTTTCGGGCGCGCGCCGAGACGATCCAGAGGCTCTCGCGGACGGAGCTGGACGCCGCCACGGTCGGCCGCGACGTCGTCGTGAGGGATCCGCTCGTCCCGCTCTTTCGCGAGGGGCGCCTCGGGCGCGTGTTCCTCCGTTACGGCGTGACGGCCCAGCGCGACCGGAGGAAAGTGTCCGAGCTGTCGCCGCTCGTCGCGCTGCTCCCGCGGGTTGCTCCCGACCGGCCGTTCGCGGTCGTTCCGGCCGTGGAAGAGGGGCGCGTTTGTCTCGACTGGCGCGCCCCCGTCGCCATGCTCGACGGCGCGCGCCCCGCAAAGATCGCGGGTTACGCGGTCTATCGCCGGGAGGCCGCGGACGAGGAGTATGAGGATCGTCCGCTCGGGGTGGCCATCGGCGCGACGACGTACGTGGACGCCACGGTGGCGCCGGACCTCGACTATGTCTACACCGTGCGCGCCGCTCCCGTCACGGAGATCCCTCTCATTCTCGGCCCGGCGGCCGACGAGGTGGCGGTGTCCACGAGGGATGTGTTTCCGCCCCCCTCGCCGGAGGGCGTCCTCGCCCTTTTCGAAGCGGGAGGCGCGAGGCTCGTGTGGAACCCGAGCCTCGCAGGCGACCTCGCGTCCTACCGCGTCTATCGCCGCGAGAGGGACGGCTGGAAGAGGATCGCGGAGGGCCTGAAGGACCCCGTTTACTTCGACTCGCGGACGCACGACGGGGGAGCCGCGCCCGCCTCCCCCGTCGCCGCCGGCGCATACGGGGTGACGGCCGTCGACAAGGCCGGAAACGAGAGTCCGATGGGGGAGGCGAAATGACGAGAGTGTCGAGAGTGACGAGAGACACCGAAGGGGCGGCCTCGTCGCCGCTCGGAACCTTGCCGCTCGCGTTTACGAAGATGAGCGGGGCGGGCAACGACTTCCTCGTCTTCGGCGAACGGGCCCCGAAGGGTGAGAAAGAGCTCGCCGCGATCCGCAGACTGTGCCGCCGGGGCACGGGCGTCGGCGCGGACGGCGTCCTCTTCGTCACCCCGGAGAGCCCGGGAGATCCCGCCTCGCGCGTCGTCGCCGACTACCTGAACGCGGATGGCTCGGCCGGCCGGTTCTGCGGGAACGGCACGCGCTGCGCGGCCCGGTTCGCGGTGCTCCGCGGCTTCGCGCGACCCGCGTGCGTTGTCCTGACGGGCTGGGGCGCGGTGGGCGCGCGCGTTTCCCCGTCGGGAAGCGTGACCCTCTCGCTTCCGGAGCCGGTCGCGGTCGGGCGCGCCGTGCCTTCCGTCGATGCGGGCGCAAGCGCGCTCGAGCGCGACGCTTTCGCGCTCCTCGTGGGCGTTCCGCACGTCGTCGCATTCGTGAGGAAAGACATCGCTCTCGAGACGCTGGACCTCTCGGTCCTGGGGCCCGCGCACCGGCACCATCCCGCGATGAAGGAGGGCGCGAACGCGAACTTCGTGAAGGTGCTCGGCCCGTCGCGGCTGGCACTCCGGACGTGGGAGCGGGGGGTGGAAGCCGAGACGCTCGCCTGCGGCTCGGGTGCAGTCGCTTCGGCCGTCGTGGCGAGCCTGATCCTGGACTTCGCGCCGCCGGTCTCGGTCGCGACGCGCTCTCTGGAAACGCTCGAGATCGGATTCGAGCGCGACGGCGAGGTGGCGCGCGCCGTCACGCTTCGGGGCGACGCACGCGTCGTCTTCGAAGGCACGCTGAACCCCTCGGAATGGCAGGAGTCATGAGAGTCGACGGGAGTGAGCCGGCCCTCTCGATCCGGAGGTCCGGAGTCCAGAGGAGGCCCGGGCCCGGCCTTTGCTAGGTGGGTTCGGGACGCCGATGAGGCCATTTCGACATGGTTTGCCGGGCCCCGGGCGCCTTGCCGGGCGTCTCGCACGTATACTGGCAACCCCACAGGGGCGGCTTCCCGCCCGTTTCTAAGGAGGCTTCTCCCGATGTTGTTCCCGAAACTCTCTCTCCGGACGGCTCTCGCCCTCGGCGCGGTCGTCACGCTCGCCGCGGCGGGCGCCCCCGGCCTCCTCGCGCAGGCTCCGGCCAAGGCGGACGCAGCGGCCGCCGCCGGGCCGAAGCTGGTCGTCGTCGAGGACAGAAAAGACGTCGGTACGGTTGCCAAGGGCGAGCCCATCAAGCACGTGTTCGTCCTCAGGAACACAGGACACGCCGACCTCCACGTGACGGACGTGAAGCCCTCCTGCGGCTGCACCGTGCCGGAGTACGACAAGGTCATCAAGCCCGGAGCCGAGGGCAGGGTGACGCTCACGGTGGACACGAAGAACTTCTCGGGCCCGATCTCGAAGACGGCGCTCCTCCTGACGGACGACCCGTCGACGCCGCAGATGACCCTGTTCATCTCGGCCACGGTGAAACCCTTCGTCGAGGCTCTTCCCTACGGCTTCTTCCGCATCACGGCCCTGTCCGGCGAGCCGGCGTCGTCGGACGTCATCCTCGTGTCGGACGAGGCGGAGTTCAAGCCCTGGAAGGTCGAGACTCCGAACTCGTTCCTGAAGGCTTCGCTCTCCCCGGTCCTGGAGAAGGAGCTCATCAAGGACAGGAACCCGAACCAGTGGAAGGTCACGCTGATGACCGGGGCCGATGCGCCGGAGGGAATCCTCGGCGGAACCGTGAAGGTGGCGACGGGCGTCAAGCGGCAGCCCGAGATGGAGATCCCCCTCTCCGGTTTCGTGAAGCCCGCGGTGTCCGTGACGCCGCTCTCCATCAACTTCGGAAACTTCGATCCGAAGGGCGATGCCGTCAAGCGCAACGTCATGCTCGTCAACA
>JAMQPJ010000675.1 GCA_023717585.1 Thermoanaerobaculia bacterium | reverse complement strand
GGGCGCGCCATGGCTCCGCGAGCTCGACCGCGGGGTACGCCGTTCCGCGGACGATGCTGGAGAACGCCGGGCGCTTCGTGTCGCCCGTGCTCCCCGCCGCGGCCGCTCTGCGCCCCGTCAAGGCCGCCCTCTTGCGCGTGCTCAGGATCGTCACGCGGGACCAGACGACGTTCAATTCCGCGCTCCTCGCGGCTCTGAGGGGGGCGCTGCTCGAGACGGAGGCGAGCCTCGCCGCTCTCGCCTCGGCGTCCGTGGAGGCGGGGGAGGCCGCGCGGCGCGCCGAGGCCGCCACGGGCGTCGCGCGGGAGCGCCTGGAACGGGCGGTCGCCGACCTCTCGGCTCTCTCGGTGCGGGTCGGAAGGGAGGCCGCGGCCCGGGAGAGCGCGGCCCGGGACCTCGCGGCGAGCCAGCGCCGGCTGGATGCCCTCGAAAAGGACCGCGACGCGCGCTTCGAGGCGCTCGCCCGGGAGAGAGAAAGAGATTCCTCTGAAAGGGACGAGAGCGGGCGGCGGCTCGACGAGACGCGCGAGTCGCTGCGCATGCTGCGTCTCGAATGGTCTTCCCTTCGAAGCAATTTGCAGGCGATTGAGGCAGATCGAAGGCCCGTCGAGGGACCGGCCCCGGCCTCGACCTCTCTTGCCGTCCGCGCCGACGATCCTCTCCGCGCGGGCCTCTACGTCGACTTCGAGGAGCAGTTCCGCGGCAGCGAGGCGGAGATCCGCGCGCGCCAGGCGAAGGACGCGGCCCGGTTCCGGGGCGCGGCGCTGCCCGTTGCCGATCTCGGCTGCGGCCGGGGGGAATTCCTCGAGGCGTTGAAGGCGGAAGGCGTGACGGGGATCGGCTGCGACGCGAATCCCGTCATGGCGGCGCGCGCGATGGAGAAGGGTCTCGCGGTCGACGCCGCGGACCTCTTTAGGTGGCTCGGAACGCGCGGGGACGAATCGCTCTCGGGCATCACGGCGTTTCAGGTCGTCGAGCATCTCGCGCCGGCCTCGCTCTTCGACCTCGTGGAGCTCGTGGTCCGCAAGCTCGCCCCGGGAGGCCGCGTCCTCTTCGAGACCGTGAACCCGGAGTCCGTCTACGCGATGCGATGGTTCTGGATGGACCTCACGCACGTACGACCCGTGCCGGCGCCGTCGCTCGCGCAGCTCTTCCGGGCGTCGGGCCTGAAGGACGTCGACGTAGACTTTCGCTCGCCCGTGCCTGAGTCGGAAGGCCTGCCCGCGGGCCTCGCGGAGGACCCGCGCTTCGCGCCGCTCGCGCGCCTCCTCTTCGCGCCTCAGGACTACGCCGTCACGGGCGTGAAGTAGGACGGGGCGGGAGACGGATGGCGCGCATCCTCGTCTGCAACGCGCAGGTGCCGTTCGCCTCGGGCGGCGCCGAGCGTCATGCCGAGGGGCTCGTGCGCGAAATCGCCGCCCTCGGGCACGAGGTCGAGCTCGTCCGCCTTCCCTTCAAGTGGTACCCGCGCGCGGAAATCCTGACCTCCGCGCTCGCGTGGCGCCTTCTGGACCTCTCGGAGGCCGACGGGAAGCGTGTCGATCTCGTGATTCCGATGAAGTTCCCGTCCTATCTCGTGAGGCACGAGAACAAGGTCGTGTGGCTGATCCACCAGTTCCGCCAGGCCTATGACCGGTTCGGAACGGCGGAGAGCGACTTCACCGCCTCTCCCGAGGACACGCGCTGGCGCGAGCTCATCGCCGAGTCGGATCGCACCGGCCTCACGGAAGCGCGGAAGGTCTTCACGAACGCGCGGAATACCGCGGACCGGCTGGCCCGGTTCAACGGCATCGAGGCCGAGGCTCTCTACCATCCGCCGCCGCTGGCGGGCCGGTACCGCACGGAAACGTCGCAGGGCTTCGCGCTCGCCGCGGGCCGCCTCGACGCGTGGAAACGGATGGACCTCGCGATCGGCGCCGCGGCCGTGGGAAGGTTCCGGCTCGTGATCGCGGGCGACGGCGCCGACCGCGCGAGACTGGAGGCGATTGCAGGAAGGAGCGGCGCGGACGTGAGCTTCACGGGGCGCGTACCGGACGAGGAGCTCCTCGGCCTTTACGCCACATGCGGGGTCATCATCTTCCCTCCCGCCGACGAGGACTATGGCTACATCGCACTCGAGGCGTTCCTGTCCCGGAAACCCGTCGTGACGTGCACGGACTCGGGCGGGCCGCTGGAGTTCGTCGTCGACGGAGAGAACGGCCGCGTCGTCGCCCCGGACGCGGCGGCGCTGGGCGAGGCCGCCGCCGCGCTCCTGGCGGACCCGCAGAAGTCGAGAGAATTCGGGAAAAGAGGCTTTGAAAAGGTAAGAGAGATTCGCTGGGAAAATGCCGTGAGGGCATTGCTGAACGCAGGCGGGATCCGGTGACGGCCGAGCCCAACGGGCGGGCGGGGACGCGACCGCTCTCCGTCGGTTTCATCGGACCGTTCCCTCCCACGCGCTCCGGCATCGCCGACTACGACTCCGAAATCTTCTCTTCCCTTTCCAAGCAATCTTCTCTCTCTCTTTCTTCCTATGAACCCCCGGCGGCCGCCGCCGCCCTGGACGCGAAGCACGACGTCCTCCTCCTCCAGATCGGAAACGATCCGCTGCACGCCCCGTCCGTCGAGGCGCTCTTCGACCCCCGGAGGCGGACGCCCGCGGTCGTCGTGCTTCACGATTTCGTGCTCCATCATCTTTTCGCCGCGGCGTACGTCGACCGGGGGCGCGAGGACGACTACGCGCGTGAGCTCGAGCGGGCGCACGGCGCCCGGGGACGCGCCCTCGCCGAGCGCGGCCGCCGCGGCGCGCGCGTTCCCGTGTGGGACCTCGACGCCTGGGCGTACCCGATGTCGGCGGGCGTCATCCGGGCCGCGAACGCGGTCGTCGCCCACTCGGAGCTCGTGAAAAGCGCGGTTCTCGGAGAGAGTCCGGCGACGCGCACGGTCCTGCTCCCGCATCACGCCGTCCCGGCCCCGCGCACGGATCGCGCCGAGGCGCGTCGCGCGCTCGGCTTTCCGCCCGATCGCCCGGTGGCCGTCACGCTCGGCGTCGTGACGCCGGCCAAACGCGTCGACAGGATCCTCGAGGCCCTGGCCGCGCTGCCTCCCGGGCGGCGGCCTTTCCTCTTCGTGGGAGGCGCCGTGGGCGACGACGACCCTCTCCACCTCTTCGTGGAGGCGCACGGGCTCGAGGCCGACGTCGCCTTTGGGGGCTACCTGAGCGAGTCGGACTTCTGGCGCGCGGCGTCCGCCGCGGACTTCGGCGTGAATCTCCGCCATCCGACGATGGGGGAGACTTCCGGCGCCGTCTGCCGTCTCGCGGGGAGCGGCCTTCCCCTGATCGTCTCGGACACGGGGTGGTTCCGGGAGCTGCCCGACGGGTTCGCGGCGAAGGTCCCCGTCGGCGGGGACGAGGTCGCCCGGCTGGCCGAGGAGATGACCCGTCTCGCCTTCGAGCCGGACGTCGCGAGGCTGCGCGCGCGCGCGGCTTCGGAGTGGGGGGACGAGCGGCGTCCCGACCGGGTCGCGCTTGGATATCGAGACCTGCTGGAGAGCGTCGCGAGAGAAGCGGTGGGCCAGCCGCGCGGGCGGGCCCGTCCGGCCCCGCCCCCGTCGCGGCTCTCGGTCGGGTTCATCGGGCCGTTTCCGCCGGTCCGTTCCGGAATCGCCGATTACGACGCCGAGCTGTTTCCGGCCCTGGCTGCCCTCGTGGAGGCGCGGGCCTGGCAGCCGGAAAAAGCGCGCGAGGCTCTGACGGCCGGTCACGACGTGCTGCTCTTCGAGATCGGGAACGATCCCCTCCACATACCTTCCGTCGAAGCGCTCTTCGATCCCGGGCGGCGCACTCCGGCCGTCGTCGTCCTCCACGAGTTCGTGCTTCACCATCTCTTCGCGGCGGGCTACCTCACGCGCGGCCGCCAGGGAGACTACGAGCGCGAGCTGGAGCGCGCGCACGGCGCGCGCGGGAAGGCGCTCGCGGAGGCCCTGCGGCGCGCCCCGCTCGTCCCTGTCTGGGACCTCGACCCGTGGGCGTTCCCGATGTCGGCCGGCGTGATTCGCGCGGCGGAGGCGGTCATCGCGCATTCCGCCCTCGTGGCGGGCGCCGTCCAGGGCGCGTGTCCCGGTGTCCGCGCCGTGACGATTCCGCAGCACGTCGCGCTCGCGCCCCGTTCGTCGCCCCGAGAGGCTCGCGCGGCCCTGGGCCTTCCGCCGGACCGGCCGGTCGGTATCACGCTGGGAATCGTGGGGCCGGCCAAGCGCATTGGACGAATCCTCGACGCGCTCGCGGCGCTGCCGCCCGGGCACCGGCCGTTCCTCTTCGTCGGCGGGGCCGTCGCCGAGGACGATCCCAT
>JAMQPJ010000664.1 GCA_023717585.1 Thermoanaerobaculia bacterium | reverse complement strand
GCGAGATCTCCGCGATGGCGTCCTGGGCCCCGTATCCCGCGGCGAGCGCTTCGGCGGCGAGCCGGACCGTCACGGCCGCGCCCTCAGGAGGAAGAGAAACGCCGGAGCGCCCAGGAGGGCGGTGATCGCGCCCACCGAGATCTCCGCGGGCGCGAAGAGCGACCGCGCGACCAAGTCCGACACGACCAGAAGGACCGCGCCCCCGAGGAAGGACAGGAGAAGCAGGGCACGGTGAGAGCGCGTGACACGGCGCACCGCGTGCGGCACGAGAAGGCCCACGAATCCGATGATGCCGGCGTACGCGACGGCCGCCGCGGCGAGGAGAGACGCCGCGACGTAGGCCGTTCGCTTCGCCGTCTCCACGCGGATTCCGAGCGTCCCGGCGGTCTCCTCGCCGAGCGTGAGCGCATCGAAGGCGCGAGAGAGCGGCAGGAGGAGGGCCAGCGAGAGGGCCGCGTAAACGGACAGCGCCACGACCGCGCCCGGCGTCGCGCCCGCGAGCGAGCCGAGCATCCAGAACACGAACGTCTGCGTGCGCGAGGGGTCGCCGAAGGAGAGAAGGAACAGCAGGATCGCCGAAGCGAGCGCGTTCACGACGACACCCGAGAGGAGGAGCCGGCCGCGGTCCAGCCGGCCGCCCGCCGACGCCCCGATGCCGACGACGAGGACGGCCGCCAACGCGCCGAGAAACGCCGCGAGAGGCAATGCGAGCGCGTCGAAGATTCCCGCCCGCATTCCCGCGGACGCGCCGAGACCGAGGAGCGATCCGACGAGCGTTCCGCACGCGGCGCCGCCCGAGACGCCGAGGAGGTAGGGATCGGCGAGCGGATTTCCGAGCAGCGCCTGAAGCGCGGCCCCCGAGAGGGCCAGCGCGCCGCCCACGAGCACGGCCAGGAGCGCGCGCGGAAGTCGGAGCTCGCGCACGATCGAGACCGTCTCCGCGTCCCCCCGGCCCGCGAGGGCGCGGAACACGTCGTGAGGCGCCAGAGGCACGCTCCCGAGGAGCAGCGCGAAGAGCAGCGCGAAGAGCAGCGCGGCGAGCAGCACGACGCCCCACACCCACGCCGGGCGGCGGGGATTCACGGCACGCGTACCGCCGCGAGGCGCTCCAGAGCCTCGACGAGCCGAGGGCCCGGGCGCTCGAGCAGGCTGCCGGGCAGGACGACGACGCGGCCTTCCCTGACCGCGGGAACGAGGCGCCAGCGCGCGTCGGCGAACGCCCGCGCGAAGGCCCCCGCGTTCTCTTTCGTGTCGGGACGCACGACGAAGTCGGGATTCCAGGACGCGAGAGTCTCGAACGAGACGCGGGGCCAGTCGCCCGCGGATTTCGGCACGACGTTCGAGAAACCGGCGCGCGAAAGGAGGTCCCCCACGAACGTGTCGGCACCGGCGACGACCGGAGGATCGGGCCAGATGAGCGCGACCGCGCGCCGGCGCGCGCGGGTCCGGCCGACGGCCTCCGCCGCGGCGATCCGCCTCTTGAGGGCGGCCACGAGAGCCGCCGCACGCTCGTCGTCGCCAAGCGCGTGCCCCACCCGGAGGACGTCCTCGAGGACGCCGTCGAGCGTCGTGCCGGCCGTCACGACGACCGGAAGCCCCAG
>JAMQPJ010000651.1 GCA_023717585.1 Thermoanaerobaculia bacterium | reverse complement strand
GTGACTTCCACAACCGAGGTCGTGACGTACACGCGCGAGCCGGGCCCGGCGGTCAGCTCCTGTTCCCGCGCCGTGGCCAGAAACCCGTCCTCCATGAGGTTTCTCTGCGGCGTGGAATTGAACTGGAGGGCGCCCTGCACGCAGTGGTGGTTCGTGACGATGAGCCCGTCGGGCGACACGAAGGACGCGCTGCATCCCCCGAGGGACACGATGGCGCCCATCGGCTGGCCCGTGAGGTCCGCGAAAGCCTGCGGGTCGCCGCGGAAACCCATCGTCTTGAGCCTCTCGGCGAGCTGCGGGATCTGCTGCGGCATCCACATGCCTTCCTCCGCGCGCGCGGCGCCCGGAGGACGCGCGAGGAAGGTGAGAAAAACGGCGAGAGTCAGAACGGAGCTTCGGCGGGTCTTCACGTGTTCCTCCTCGAGAAACCGGGGCGTCCGGCGCCTCGTTCGAGACGCGCGGGCAAACGCCGGATTATGCTCCGAGACTGCCGCCTTCGGTGCCCTCGCCCTCGTCAAGTATTCTGTCGGCTCCCGATGAAGCTGCCGAAGCCCCCCCTCACGGCCGACCTCGACGACCTCCTGACCCGCGCCTTCGCCGAGGACGGCGAGGACATCACGTCGCTCGCCGTCTTCGGACCGGCCACTCGCGTCGCCGCGAAGCTGGTCTGCCGCGAGCGCGCCGTCATCTCCGGAGCGGCGTTTCTGCCCCGGCTCTTCGCCTTCCTCTCCCCGCCGGCCCGCGTCACGCTCTCGGTCGCCGACGGCGACCTCGTGAAGCCCGGGACCGTCCTCGCCGAGATCGAGGGGCCCGCCATCACCGTGCTCGCCGTCGAGCGGACGGCGCTCAATCTCGTGCAGCGGCTCACCGGGATCGCCACCCTGACGCACGCGTACGTGGAGGCGCTTCAGGGCACCGGGACCGTCCTCCTCGACACGCGGAAGACGACGCCGGGCCTCCGCTCTTTCGAGCGGTACGCGGTGCGTTGCGGCGGCGGCTCGAATCACCGCCCCGGCCTTTCGGGCGGTTTCCTCGTGAAAGACAACCACGCCGACGGTGCCGGCTCGACGTGGGAGGCGACGCGACGCGCGGCCGACTTCCGCGCGCTGAACCGACGCCTGCGCCGACTCCTCCTGGAGGCCGAGGCGCGCACCCTCGACGAAGTGCATCAGGCGCTCGACGCCGGCGCCGAACGCGTTCTGCTCGACAACATGACGGCCGCGGCGATGGCGAAAGCGGTCGTCGACGTGAAGCTCTTCAACGAGGCGACAGGCGCCGAGGTCACGACGGAGGCCTCGGGCCGCATGACGCCGGCGACCGCGCGTGCGGCCGCCGAAGCGGGCGTCGATTTCGTCTCCGCGGGCGCCCTCACGCATTCGGCACGCGCAATCGACATCGCTCTGGACGTTGTGACGAACCGTCCTCAGTCGCGGCTCGCGGCGAGCCCCGCGCGCAAACCCCTCACGCGCCTTCTCAGAATTCCGAATCCGAAGAAAAACCCGAATCCGAAAAGAAGGAAATGAAAGCCTTCCCCGCGCGCTTCCACACGCCCGTCCTCGTGCTCGGCACGGGCATCGCGGGCCTGACGACCGCCCTCGCGCTCGCGCGCCGCGGCGTGAACGTGCTCGTCCTCACGACGGCGAAGGAGCCCGAGGACTGCAACACGGCCTGGGCGCAGGGCGGGATCATCTACTTCGGCAAGAAGGACTCGCCCCGCTCTCTCGTGAAGGACATCCTCCTCGCCGGCGCCGGGCTGTGCCAGCCGTCGGCCGTGGAGTTCCTCGCCCGCCGCGGTCCCCAGGTCGTGAAGGAGATCCTCCTCGACACGGTCGGCGTCCCCTTCTCGCGCACGACGCACGGCGAGCTGGATTTCACGCGCGAGGGCGCGCACTCGGTGGCACGCATCGTCCATTCGGCCGACGCCACCGGACGCGCGATCGAGACGGCCCTCCTCACACGGCTCGCCGGCGAGAAGCACGTGACGCTCTTCACGGAGGCCACCGCGATCGACCTCATCACCGCTCGCCACCAGTCGCGGGACGTCGCCCAGCGGTACGCGCTCCGGGATCCCTGCCTCGGGGCGTACGTGCTCGACGGCAAGGGCAAGGTCCACACCGTCCTCGCCGACTACACGGTCCTCGCGACCGGCGGCGTCGGCCGCCTCTTCCTCCACACCACGAACACGCGCCATGCCATAGGCGGCGGCCTCGCGATGGCCGAGCGCGCGGGAGCGGCCACGTTGAACCTCGAGTACGTCCAGTTTCACCCGACGACGCTGTACCGCCCCGACGCCGAAGGCTTTCTCATCTCCGAGGCCCTGCGCGGCGAGGGGGCCGTGCTTGTGAACCGCGCGGGCGAGGCGTTCATGAGCCGTTACGAGCCGAAGCTCAAGGATCTCGCGCCGCGCGACGTCGTCACCCGCGCGATCGTCGAGGAGATGACGTCGCGGGGCGACCCCTGCGTCTACCTCGACCTCGTTCACCACTACCGCACGCACGAGGGGCAGGGCATCCGGGAGAGATTCCCGACGATCGCGGCCACCTGCATGACGTTCGGGATCGACATCGCGAAGGAGCCCATTCCCGTCGTCCCGGCGGCGCACTACCACTGCGGCGGCGTCCTCGCGGACCTCGAAGGCAAGACGACGATCCGGCGCCTGTACGCCGTGGGCGAGGTGTCGTGCACGGGCGTCCATGGAGCCAACCGGCTCGCGTCGACCTCGCTCCTCGAGGGGCTCGTCTGGGGCGACTCGGCCGGCCGGTCGATCGCGGCACGCCTGAAGAAGGGCGAGCCGCTCGGGCCGCACGTTTTTCGCGCGATTCCCGACTGGCGGTCTCCCGGCGAGGCGCAGAACGAGGATCCCGCCCTCCTGCAGCAGGACTGGGCCACGATCCGCACCACCCTCTGGAACTACGTGGGCATCGTGCGCACGACGGCGCGGCTCGCGCGGGCGGTGGCCGACCTGCGCGACCTCGAGAAGCGCATCCTGCGCTTCTACCAGGTGACGAAGATCTCGAAGGAGATCGTCGACCTCACCCACGGGATCCACGCCGCGCACCTCATCGCGACCTCGGCGTTCCGGAACCCCGAGTCGCGCGGCTGCCACTACCGAAAGAGCTGATGCCGGGCACCGCTGGGGCGACGAATGGCGATAACCTCACCCGCATGAAGAGACCGTTTCTCCCCCTCTGCCTCCTCGCCGCCCTCGTCCTCTCCGGCTGCTCCTCGACGAGCCCGGATCAACCAGTCGCCAAAGGCGCGGCCGCCGCACCGGCCGAACGTCCGCCGCAGGCGCCGGCGGGGGCGACCGGGAAAGCTCTCAAGGAAGCCGTGGACCGCGGCGACGTGGAGCTCGCCAGGAAACTCATCGCGGCAGGAGCGGACGTCAACACCAAAGGCGCATACGACCAGACGCTCGTGCTCGACGCCGCCTCTCGAAAGGACCCCGCCCTCCTCCGGGTCCTCGTCGACGCCGGCGCCGACGTGAACACGCCGAACACCTACGGCGTCACTCCGCTTTCGGCGGCCGCCGAGCAAGGCAATCTCGAGCACGTAAAGACCCTGCTGAAGGGAAAGGCGAAGGTGAACGCCCGCGACACGGCCGGCTCGACCGCCCTGACCGTCGCCGTCCTCCGCGGTTACGTCGACGTCGTGAAGACCCTCATCGCAGCCGGAGCGGACGTGAAACAGGACAAGACCGAGCTCCTGGAGATCGCGAACCGCGAAAAACACGCGGACGTCGCGAAGATCATCGAGGAGGCGGCGAGGAAGTAAGGTCCGCGGCCGGCCCCCTTTTCACTCCGGCACGACCAGGCGTACGCGGCCCGCGGCGGGACCCATCGCGAACGGAGTCGTCGTGACGGCGGCGCCGTCCACCTGCACGTCCAGCTCGTAGCCCGCGAGGGAACGCGCGGCGAACTGTCTCACGGCGAAGCGCGAGCACCCTTCGAGCGAAAGGTGCGCGGCCTTTCCGCGCGAGAGCCGGCCGTACCACCGCATGAGCGTCAGGCGTGAGCGCGACGCGAAGAG
>JAMQPJ010000646.1 GCA_023717585.1 Thermoanaerobaculia bacterium | reverse complement strand
CGAAGGTGGCGACCGCGAGCGCGGCCGAGAGCATCGGGTCGATCAGAGCGATCCGCGCGAGCGCGACGAGGAGAATCGACGACGCGAGGAACAGGCCGGCGAGGAGTCCAGTACGCGTCCCCCACCGCCGCCGCGCGAAGGCGACCGCCAGGAGGACCATGGAGGCCGCGGCGAGCTTTCCCGGCAGGCGCACGGCCATCTCGGTCGGGCCGAGGATCGCGAGCGACGCCGCGACGCTCCAGTAGTAGAGCGGCGGTTTCTCGAAGTAGAGAACGCCGTTCAGGCGCGGGGTGAGGAAGTCCCGCGCCGCGAGCATCTCGCGGGGAATCTCGGCGTAGCGGCCCTCGTCCGGCTCGAAGAGCGGGACCCTTCCGGGCTCCAAGACGAGCAGGAGCACCGCGAGAAGGAGAAGGGCGAACAGCGTCCGGTCGACGCGCTCGGGCTGTCTCACCTCACGCTCAGCGAGACGCCGCCCGAGAACGTCCAGCGGCGCTCGGGGCGGTAAAGGCCCGCGCCCTTTTCCTCCGAGTCCACCTGGAAACGGCACGCGCCGCGCCAGTAGTCGTAGGGCGTCTCGCGCCGCGAATGAACGGCCACGTCCACGAGATACGTCCCCGTCCCGAGGTCGAGACGGGGCAGTGTCATGCGTACGGTTGCCGGCCCGTCCAGGCGCTCGGGCTGGAGGCCGTCGATCTCGGTGTTCGTGCCGTGCACGCAGACCTCGTCGGGCGTGAAGATGCCGATGCCGAAGACGAAATCCGGGGTCGGAACCCGCGGCGCCACGGCGATCTCGATCGTCACGGACTCGCCCGAACGGAACGCGTAGCGCTCGGCGCCGGAAGCGTCGAGGAGGCGGCAGCCCGTGATCGAAACGTCCCGGTTTCCCCATCGGCGAAGCTTTTCGTCGGGCCCAGGAGGAATCTTCTGTTCCAGAGGTTCCTCCACGCGCGGTTCCGTTTCCTGCTTTCGAGGAGCGTCGGGAGACGGCGGATTTTCTTTGAATGGTAATAGGGTCTCGGGACGCGCGGAGGCATCACCGCCATGATTCGCGGCCGCGGCGCGCCCGTCTTTTCTTTCACCTTCTAAGAGAATCTTCGGTCCCTCCTCGGTCCGAAGCAAAATCTCCTGATCCTTCCGGTGCTCCGTCGCGAGGCGCGCGCCCTCCCCCGCCGCGACGTCGAGGCGGTAGCTCGCCAGCATCTCCCGCGGGTCGCCGAGGCCCTTCACGCGGCCGCGCTCGAGGTAGAGCACGCGGTCGCACAGCTCCTCCACGAGAACGAGCGAGTGCGACACGAAGAAGATCGTCTTTCCGCGCCGCGAGAACTCCGCGATCGTGTCGAGGCAGCGGTGCGCGAACGCCTCGTCGCCCACGGCGAGCACTTCGTCCACGACGAGAATGTCCGGGTCGACGTGCACGGCCACCGCGAAACCGAGACGCACGTACATTCCCGACGAGTACGTCTTCACCGGCTCGTCGATGAAGTCCTCGAGGCCCGAGAACGCCACGATCTCGGGGAGCTTCCTTTCGATCTCCTTGCGCGTGAGCCCGAGCATGACGCCGTTGATGACGACGTTCTCCTTCCCCGAAATCTCCGGGTGGAAGCCGGCGCCGAGCTCGATGAGAGCCGAGACCTTCCCGTCCACCGTGAGCTGCCCGGACGTCGGTTTGAAGAGGCCGGCGACGAGCTTCAGGAGCGTCGACTTGCCGCTGCCGTTCGGCCCGACGACGCCGAACGTCTCGCCCCGCGCCACCGTGAACGAAACGTCCGACAGTGCGGCCACCACCTCGGACGGAGCGAGTGCCGCCCCGAGGGAGCGCCCGAGGAGAGCCGACTTGAGCGTGCCGAACGCGCGCGTGCGCCCCCATTTGCGATACGCCTTCGAGAGGCCATGGGCGGTCACGGCGGGCGTGGCGGGCTTCATACCACCTCCGCATATGAATCGCGCAGCCGGTCGAAGAGAGCGTAGCCCATGAGGAACGCGACGCCCGAGATCGCGAGGAGGATTCCCCAACGGGACGGCTCGATCCAGCGGCAGTAGAAGAGCGCGTCGCGCCAGGCGTCGAAGAGGGGCGCCGCCGGATTGAGGACGAGGAGCGCGCGCACGCGCTCCTGTTTGACGTCGGAAAGCGCGTAGAGGATGGGCGTCGCGAAGAACCAGAGGGACAGCGCCGTCGAGAGGAGGTCCTTCACGTCGCGGAAGTGGACCGTGAGCGCGGCGAGGAAAAGGCCGACCCCGGCGAGAAACACGCCCTCGAGAACGAGGAGCGGCAGCGCCTGCACGAGCGGCCAGCCGATCGGGACGCTCGTTCCGAAGACGCCGAGGGAGCCGAGGACGAGACCGGCGAGGAGGACGGGCACGGCGAAAACGAAATGGAGGCCCTGCGCCGCGACCGCCACGAGCGGCAGCACCTCGGCCGGAAAGAGGATCTTTCGAAGGAGCGCCCCATGGGTGGTGAGGGACGAAGCCGCGTCCGTTAGGGCCGACGAGAGCCAGTTCCACGGGAGGAGGCCCGTGAAGAGGAAGAGCGCGTAGGGAGACGTCGACGGACCGCGGGCCTGGAAAATGACCGCGAACACGAACGCATAGACGGCGAGCATGAGGAGGGGATTCAGGAGCGACCAGAAGAACCCGAGGACGCTGCCGCGGTAACGGGCTTTCAGCTCTCGGGCCACGAGAACCTGGAAGAGCGCGCGATGGCGCCACAGGCCGGCGAGGTTCTTCAGCACGCGGCGTCCATCCCGACGCGAGCATCATACGTAGGAGGACGGCGATTGGCGCCCCTGAGGAAGCGAATCAGGTCCGCGCGAGCCGGCTCCGGCGCGCGCCGTAGAGGAAGTAGAGCGCGAGGCCGATCGCGAGCCAGATCGCGAAACGCTCCCACGTGTGCGCCGGCAGGCCCAGCGCGAGCCAGAGGCAGAAGAGGATTCCGAGCGGCGCACTCACCCACACGGCCGGCGTCCTGAACTTGCGGGGCGCCTCGGGGCGCTTGACGCGGAGGACGAGAACGCCGAGGCAGACGATCACGAACGCGAAGAGCGTCCCGATGTTCGTGAGCTCGACCACCTCGTCGATGTTCAGGAGCCCTGCCGGAACGACGACGAGGATGCCCGTGACCCACGTGGCGTTGAGCGGAGTTCCACGCGGGCCGACGCGCGCGAACCAGCGCGGGAGGAGGCCGTCGCGAGCCATGGACATGAAAATGCGGGGCTGCGCGAGCTGGTAGACGAGGAGCGCTCCCGAGAGCGCGGCGACCGCGCCCACGCTCACGATGCCGGCGACTTTGTTCATGCCGATGGACGAGAACGCGTGCGCGATGGGATCGGCGACGCCGCGGTAGGCCGCGTACGGGAGGATGCCCGCGACGACCGCGCAGACCCCCACGTAGATCACCGTGCAGATGGCCAGACTCCCCAGGATCCCGCGCGGGAGGTCGCGGCCCGGGTCGCGCGTCTCTTCGGCAGTCGTCGAGACAGCGTCGAAGCCGATGAACGCGAAGAAGATGATCGCGGCGCCCGCCTGGATTCCCTTGAGACCGTTCGGCGAGAAGGGGACGTAGTTCGCCGGCTGGACGTAGAACGCTCCAACCGCGATGACCCCCAGGAGAAGCACGACCTTCACGAAGACGATCACGTTGTTGAAGCGCGCGGATTCCCTGATGCCCCACGCGCAGAGCGCCGTGATGACGATCGTGATGAGCATCGCGAGGAGGTTCATCCCGATCGGGAATCCGCCGAGGAGCGGCGCGCCCGATAGAGCGTCCCAGCGCGGGAACGCCGCCGCGCCGGCGAGGGCGCCCGACTTGGCCTGCGCAAGGTAGCCGAGCCTGGCCGCGAGGCTCGACGCGTCCGGGTGCGCCTTCAGGAACTCTTCGCTCACCTGCAGCATCGTGCGGCTGTCGAGCGTGAGCCAGCCCGGCAGGTGGACGCCCACGCCCTGCAGGAGGTTGTTCGCGTAGCTCCCCCACGAGATCGCGACCGCCACGTTCGAGATGGCGTACTCGAGGAGGAGGTCCCAGCCGATGATCCACGCCATCAGCTCGCCGAGCGTCGCGTAGGCGTA
>JAMQPJ010000607.1 GCA_023717585.1 Thermoanaerobaculia bacterium | reverse complement strand
GCGCGCGTCGTCTTCCTTGATCTTGAAGACGATCTTCATGAGGTCCGATCCGATGTCGGCGATCTTCGTGAAGATGCCGCCCGCGATGCGGAGCGCCGAGGCGCCGAGGGACTCGCCGATCGCGAAGCCGATGAAGCAGGGACCCGCGAAATCTCCCGGGATGAAGAGGAGGATGCCGAGCATCATGAGCAGCTCGGTCGAGATGAGCATCGTGCCGATCGACATGCCGGCCGCCAGCGGAATGGCATAGGTGGGGAAGGGCTTGCCCTTGAGGCTCGCGAAGGCCGTGCGCGAGTTCGCGAACGTGTTGATCCGGATGCCGAACCAGGCCACGCCGTAACTGCCCCCGATCCCGACGAGGCTCGCGAGGAGGATCACACCGACCTTCAGAGGCTCCATGTGCCTCAGGCTGCCGTAGTAGACGACCAGGATCGCCCCGATGAAGAGCTCCAGGACGAGGATGAACTTGCCCTGCGTGACGAGGTACGTCTTGCACGTCTCGTAGATGAGCTCGGACACGTCGCGCATCGCCTTGTGTACGGGCAGGTTCTTCAGCTTGCCGTACATGACGAGCCCGAACGCGAGACCGGCGAAGCAGACCAGGATGCCGATCATGAGAAGAGCGCGGCCCGTCATCCCGAGGAAGGTCACCGAGGCGAGGTCGGGCAGGATGAGCTCGGACTCGTCGGCGCGGGCGCTCGTCGCCGAGAAGAGCGCGAGGAGGAGCGAAGCGGCCGGCGCGAGGCGCAGCCAGGTCGCGGCCCTGCGGGTCGTAGGCGGAAGAGTGGTCATGCGCGTGAACGTCCTTTCGTCGAGGATAAAGAGAGGAGGCTCAGACAGGCAACGTCCCCGGCGGGACCGGGGACGTCGAGGTTCGTGGAAGCGGAGAGCGCTGCGGTTCTCAAGGTCAGGGAGTCGCGGGCGCGGACGGGTTGACCCAGTCCATGACGATCCCGATGTTGACCTTCTTGTCGCCGCTCCCGCTGTTGCGGACGATGTCCATCAGCTTCATCGCGTCGTCGTACTTGACGCTGTCTTCGGCCGAGAAGAAGACCACCTTCGAGCTCCGGTTGCGGAGGACTTCCTGGAGGCGGACCGCGATGTTCGCGGGCTCCACCCTTTCCTTGTTCAGGTAGTACTCCCTGTTCGCCGTGAGCGACACGATGATCTGGTCCGTCGGGGGCGGCGTGTTGGGCTGCTGCGGAGGCGCGTTTGGGGGAACCTGCACCTCGTAGCCGCGCTGGAGGAGCGGCTGGACGACCATGAAGATGATGAGAAGCACGAGGACGACGTCCACCAGCGGAGTCACGTTGATCTCCGACTTGGGTCCTTCACCGCCTCCGATGTCCATGCTCATGATCCTGACTCCTCGGCCCTTACTTCTCGGCCTTTTTCTCGGTGATGAGACCCACGTGCTCGAATCCGGCGTCCTTGACCATTCCCATGACGTGCTTGACGTCGCCGAAGGTCAGGCGCTGGTCGGCCTTGATGAGCACGTCCTTGTTGGAGGAGCGCTCGCCGAGCTCCTTCATCTTCGCGGCGAATTCCTTGTCCGGAAACCACTTCGTGTCGATGAAGATGGTCTTGTCGGCCTGCACCGAGATGAGGAGCTCCTTGTCGGACTCGGGCTTCTTGTCGGGCCGGTCGGTCTGCGGGAGCATCACGGGTTTGCCCTTCTGGAGCATCGGCGTCACGACCATGAAGATGATGAGGAGAACGAGGCACACGTCGACGAGCGGCGTCACGTTGATGTCGCTCTTCACGCTCTGACGGCCGCCGAAGCTATCCATTCCCATGAGCTGACTCCCTAGGCGGCCTTCGCCGTCTGGCGCTTCATGAAGAAGTCGATGAGCTCGGAGGACGAATGCGACATCTCGACCTGGAAGCGCTCGATCTTGTTGAGGAACATGTTGTAAAGCCACACGGCCGGGATGGCGACGAAGAGGCCCAAAGCGGTCGTGACGAGAGCTTCCGCGATGCCGGCCGACACCGAGCCGAGGCCGCCGGCGCCGGAGGCCGCCATGCCGCGGAAGGCGTTGATGATGCCGATGACCGTTCCGAGAAGGCCGATGAACGGCGCCGTCGTCGCGATCGTGGCAAGGCCGCCAAGGCCCTTCCTGAGGTCCGCCGTGGTCATCATCGAGGCGCGTTCGACCGCGCGCTCCGCGGCGGCGACGGTGTCGTGCCCCTGCGCAGCGGCGCCGTGCGCCTCGTAGGCGAACTCCAGGAGGCCCGCGGACACGACTTTCGCGACGTGGCTGTGCTTGTACTTCTTGGCGAGGTCGATCGCCTCCTTGAGCTTGTCCTGCTTCAGGAGCTGGCCGACCTCGAGGGCGAACTTGACCGACTGCTGCTTCGCCTTCTGGAAATTCATCCACCGCTCGACCGCCACGGCGAGCGAGTAGACCGAAAGCAGGCAGAGCAGGAAGAAGATCGTGAGCGCGGGCCACGACATCGTCTTGATCAGCCCCATCAGACTCATATCCATGTGAAATGTCCTCCTTGAATTCCCGACTCGGTTCGTGCGCTTTGTTTTCAGATGCCTATTCTATTTCGTCAAGGCTCGCCGTTCCGTCAGGGGGTCACTGGAGAGTGAAGGTCACGGTCACGGTGAGGTAAACGGGGACCGGCCGGCCGTTGAACGTGGCAGGCTTGTATTTCCACTGCTGCACCGCGCGAATCGCGGCGTTGTCGAGGAGCGGGTTGAGGCCGCGCAGGACGCGGACGGAATCGACGTCTCCCGACCTCGTGATGATGGCCTCCAGGATGCAGACACCCTGCATGCGCGCCTTGCGGGCGGCCTCGGGGTACTGCGGCTTCACGCGCGAGATCTCGATCGGCTCCTTCACCTCGCCGCCGACCCGGAGGGGGGCCTCCACATCGCCGCCGAGCATGCCGCCCTTCACGCCGCCGAGGACTCCGCCCATGACGCCGCCCGCGACGCCGCCCTCCACACCGCCCTCCACACCGCCCTCCACCCCGGAGTCAGGCTCGGGAATGCTCGTCGGCGGGGGAAGCGTGTCCGGAACGACGACCGGCGAGGTGATCTGGCTCGGCTTGACGGGCTCGACCTTCTGCGTGGGCTTCGCGGCCGCGGCCTTCGGAGGCGGCGGAGGCGGCGGGGGCGGGGGAGCCGCCATGGAGTAGAACTGCACCGGAATCGGGGGCTCGGGAATGTCCTCGATGACCCACATCGAAAGGCCGAGCGCGGTCCCGATCACGACGACGTGAATGAGGACCGAGAGCGGCACGGTGTACCAGCGCTGGGCGCGCTTGTGCTTCGCGGATTCGATGAGCGAGGCTTCGAACATGGGTCCTCTCCTGCCTCCCTACAGCGCCTCGAGCGGATTCTTGGCCGCCTGCTCGAGACGGTGCTTGTCCTGCATCTTCTTGCGGATCTCGAGCGCCTTCTGCTGCCACTCGGTCGCCTTCGCGTTCAGCTCGGCCACCTTCGCCGGATCCGCCTCGATCCGCACGTACTGACGGTAGAGCAGGTTCTTGTAGAGCATGGCCTCGAAGTAGTCGGGATTCAGCTGGATCGCCTTGTCGATCTGCGCCATCCCGAAATCGAGCATCTCCTTCCGCTTTTCGTTCGTGAGGCCCTTGTCCGGAGAGGTGTCGATCCCCATCGTGTTGTAGGACTTGTCCCACGCCGTGACGCCCATCGTGTAGAACACTTCGGCGTTGTTCGGCTCGAGCTCGCCGCGCTTCTTCTGCCACTCGATGGAGTTCTCGTAGTCGCCCTGTTTCGCGTACAGCATCGCGATCGTCTGGACGGCCTGGGCGTCCTGAGGGTGCTTGGCCACGAGCTCCTTGAAGTACTTGATCGCGTCGTCGTACTTCTGGGCGTTCATGTAGGTCGTGACGAGAAACTTCGCGGCCTTGTCGTCCTCGGGCCTGGCGGCGAGGTACTTCTTGAAATGCTCGATCGACCGGTTGAGGGCCTCCTGGTCCTTCGGATGGGTCGAGCCGGGGTTGTAGAGCGCCATGTAGCCCATCGCGACGAACTTGTCGAGGCGGACCTCGCTCGGGTCGAGCGCCTGCGCGGCTTCGTATTTCTTCAGGGCTTCCTCGTAGAGCTGTTCCTTGAAGTAGGCGTTGCCCTCGCGGATGAGCTGCTTGCTCTTGAACTTGTCGCAGCCCGCGGCACCGAGCGACAGCACGGCGAGGCACGCGGCGGCGATTCGCCGGACCGTCCGTCCCCTGCCGGTGAGATTTCCCGTCATCGCCCGATCACTCCTTTCCAGTCTCACGTCCCGCGTTCCGGGCCGACTCTCGGTTGGACCGCCCGCGGAGGCGCCTAGTTCCCCTCGTCTCCGGGAGGCCTGACGACTCCGCCCGAGACGACGAGCTTGATCCCCTCCTCCACCGTGAGGCGGGGGTCGAGGATATCGCGTTCCTTCGCGAATATCAGGAAACCGCTCGTGGGGTTCAGGGCCGTCGGAACGTAAACCGAAAGGGTCCCGGCCTCCAGGCCTCCGATCCCGCTCCCGGTCACGAATCCCAACGCAAAGGTTCCCTTCTGAGGAAATTCGACAAGAACGACCCGCTGGAAGGCCCGACGACCGCCCGGCGACACAGCCTCGACGAGTTGCTTCGAGGCCGTATAGACCGTCTTGACAAGGGGGAGATTCTCCAAGACACGGCCGAAAAGTTCAAGGAATTTCTTCCCGATGAGGTTCGAGGAGAGCAGGCCCGTGAGCCAGATGACGACCACGGTCAGGGCGAGCCCGAGGCCCGGGATCGTGCGTCCCACGAGGCGCTCGGTCAGGGGCTGGCTGGCTCCGTCGATCGCGTTGAAGACGAACTTGACGACGGAGACGGTGACGACGAGGGGCACGAGCACGAGGAGACCGGCGGTGAGGTGGCGCCGGAAGCGGATCGTCATCAGGGCGGGATTCTATCCGCGCGACCCTTACAATCCGGCCATGTCGATTCGCGGGAGCTCCTCTCGTCTGCTTTTCCCCCTCCTGATTCTCGTCTCGGGCACGCTCGCGGCTTCGCGGGCGCAGGCGCAGGCCCCTCCCGACAGGCCCGCCGGACCCTACGTGGCGCGCGGAGAGGTCGTGAGCGTCACGAACCTCGACGTCGTCGTCACCGACGGGAAGGGAAACCGGATCACCGGCCTCAGGAAGGAAGATTTCATCGTCATCGAGGACAACCTCGAGCAGCTCATCACGAATTTCTCCCCGATCGAGCAGGGGAAGATGCTCCTTCCGGCCGAAGAGGCTCCGGCCCCGCCGGCCCCGGCCCCGCCCGCCGCCGCCGCGCCCGCGCCGCCGCCGGTCGCGAGCGCGCCGAAGAC
>JAMQPJ010000598.1 GCA_023717585.1 Thermoanaerobaculia bacterium | reverse complement strand
CGCTGCCCGTCGCGCGCGCGGTCGTCGAGGCGGTCGGGCCGGCGTACGTCGCCACGAAAGACAACACGGTACGTCAGGCCATGCTCATCCGCGGGATGATCCACCTCCTCGTCACGGACCTCATCACGGCCTCGCGCGCCTCGATCGGGAAATGGCTCGACGCGAAGAAGATCGCGACGCCCGACGAGTTCTACGCCCATCGCCGCAAGCTGCCGGGCTCCCTCGTGGCTCCGTCGAAGGCGGGCGACCGCTTCTACCAGGAGCTCAAGGACTTCATCTATCAGCACGTCATCCACAGCCACCGCGTCGCGCAGCACGACGGCCGCGCGCAGCTCGTCGTCACGACGCTTTTCGCGGCCTGGTACAGGAACCCGCGGCTCCTCCCGGACTACGTGCTCCTCCGGTATCGCGACCTCGCGGGCGTCTCCTACCTGAGGGACGTGCCGCTGAAGCGCCTCGACGCCGAGATCGCGGCGAACTACCACAAAAAGCCGCTCTTCCTCCGCTCGATCGCCGACCACCTCGCGGGCATGACCGACAGCTACGCGCTGGCCGAGTACGACGGGATGGTTTCGGCGTATCCGCGTCGCACCTCCGGCGGCACGTGAGGCGCGGCCGCGATACGATCCGCGGTTCTGGAGGATCCATGTCGACGACCGCCAGCCGGCCCACGCTCCTGAACCGGACCCTTGCCGAGACCGATCCCGAGATCGCCCGCATCATCGCATCCGAGCTCGCGCGGCAACGGGAGGGGATCGAGCTGATCGCCTCCGAGAACTTCACGTCCCGCGCCGTCCTCGAGGCCGTCGGGTCGGTCCTGACGAACAAGTACGCCGAGGGGTATCCCGGAAGGCGCTACTACGGCGGGTGCGAGTTCGTGGACCAGTCCGAGTCGCTCGTCATCTCGCGCGCGAAGGCGCTCTTTTCCCCGGGCAATCCCGACGCGATCCACGTGAACGCCCAGCCGCACGCCGGCGCCCAGGCGAACACGGCCGTCTACATGGCCTGCCTGAAGCCCGGCGACACGCTCCTCGGCATGTCGCTCGCGCACGGCGGCCATCTGACCCACGGCCACCCGCTCAACGTCTCCGGGAAGCTCTACCGCGTCGTGGCCTACGGCGTCCGAAAGGACACGGAGGTCATCGACTTCGACGAGCTTCGCGCGATCGCCGAGCGTGAGAAGCCGAAGCTCATCGTGGCGGGCGCCTCGGCGTACCCGCGCACGCTCGACTTCCCGAAGTTCCGCGAGATCGCCGACGCCGTCGGCGCGCTCCTCATGGTCGACATGGCGCACATCGCGGGCCTCGTGGCGACGGGCCTTCACCCGTCGCCGGTCGGCCACGCGCATTTCGTGACGACGACGACGCACAAGACGCTGCGCGGGCCGCGCGCGGGGCTCATCCTCTGCGTGCCCGAGTGGGCCAAGGAGGTCGACAGGGCCGTTTTCCCGGGCCAGCAGGGCGGCCCGCTCGAGCACGTCATCGCGGCGAAGGCCGTGGCGCTGAAGGAAGCGATGGAGCCGGACT
>JAMQPJ010000585.1 GCA_023717585.1 Thermoanaerobaculia bacterium | reverse complement strand
GCGCGTGCGGGGAAAGGTCGTCTCCCTCACGGATTACGGCGCGTTCGTGGAGCTCGAAGAGGGCGTCGAGGGGCTCATCCACGTGAGCGAGATGTCCTGGACGAAGCGGGTCAAGAATCCGTCGAAGCTCCTGAACGTGGGCGACACGATCGAGGCCGTCATCGCGGACGTCAACCCCGAGACGCGCCGACTCTCGCTCTCGTTACGCGCCACCGAGCCGAACCCGTGGGAGCAGCTCGCCGAGAAGTACCACATCGGCGACCGCATCCAGGGCACCGTGCGCAACCTGACCGACTTCGGAGCGTTCGTGGAGATCGAAGAGGGAATCGACGGCCTCATCCACGTCTCCGACATGTCCTGGGGCCGCCGCGTGAAGCACCCGTCCGAGGTCCTGAAAAAGGGCGACGAGGTGCAGGCCGTGCTCACCGCGATCGACGTCGAGAACCGCCGGATCAGCCTCTCGATCAAGGAATTCCGCCCGAACGAGTGGGAAGAATTCTCCGCGAAGCACCAGCCCGGAGACGTCGTCGACGGCACCGTGGCGAAGGTGGCCGAGTTCGGCGTCTTCGTGCGACTGCCGGAGGGCCTGGAAGGCCTCATGCACGTCTCCGAGACGCCTCTTCAACGCGGGGAAAAGCCGGCTTCCCACTACGCCGAGGGCGATCCGGTCCGGGTGCGGGTCCTCCGCATCGAGCCGGCCGAGCAGCGCATAGGACTTTCTTCCCGCGACGTGGAGCAGCCCGTGAGGGCCGCTTCCCAGGCGCCGGCGGAAACCCCGGAAACCAGCAAGACGGAAACGGTCGAGAAGGCGGTTCCGGCCGGGACCGATCCGCACGAGTAACCGGAGCGCATCAGTGACCGGCGTCCGGGGAATGACCGCGTGAAACGCTCCACCGTCGCCTGGATCGTCGCGGCCGCGGGCTTCGCGTTCCTGCTCCTGCTCGTCTGCGCCGTGGCTCTCGTGTTCGCGCCGCGCGGCCGCGCGCCGTCCTTCGCCCTCGGCGGGCGCGTGGGCGTCGTCGACATCGAGGGGATCATCCTGTCCGCGGATCGCTTCCGCGACACGCTCGCCAGGTTCAAGTCCGCGCCGGGCGTGAAGTCCGTGGTCGTACGCATCAACTCGCCCGGCGGCGGCGTGGCCGCGTCGCAGGAGCTCTTCAGCGAGATCCGCCGTTTTCGGAAGGAGACGGGCAAGCCGGTCGTCGTCTCGATGGAATCGGTCGCCGCGTCCGGCGGCTACTACGCCGCCGTGGCGGCCGACCACATCGTCGCGAACCCCGGCACGATCACGGGGTCCATCGGCGTGATCATGCAGTGGATGAACTACGGGGATCTCCTCGAATGGGCGAAGGTCCGCGCGGTCACGCTCAAGACCGGCGCGCTGAAGGATGCGGGCAACCCGTCCCGGCCTCTCACGGACGAGGAAAGGAAGTACTTCGAAGACCTCATCCAGAGGCTGCGCATGCAGTTCCAGGGGGCCGTGGCCGAAGGCCGCAAAGGCCGGCTGAAGCCCGAAGCGCTCGCCCACATGTCGGACGGGCGCGTCGTGACGGGGGAGGAAGCGCTTGCGCTGGGCCTCGTCGACGAGATCGGCGACTACCGCGACGCGGTCGATCACGCCGCCCGCCTCGCGAACCTGGCCGTGCCCGCGGAAGTCTGGCATCCGAGGCCCGCGAGACCTGGACTCATCGAACTCCTGACGGGACCTTCGGAATCGACGTGGACGGGGCGCCTGCTTTCGGGCGCACCGGTGGGGGGCGGATGGAACGTCTTCTTTCTGTGGTAGGCCGCGCGGAAGGCACGACGACGAAGGCGGACCTCGTCGAACAGGTCGCCCACGCTACCGATCTGACGAAGAAGCAGGCGGAGATCATCGTCGACTCGGTGTTCGACGGCATCATCGCCTCGCTCCGGTCGGGCGAGAAGATCGAGCTGAGGGGGTTCGGCAGCTTCCGGTTGCGCCAGAGGGGCGCGCGGATCGCGCGAAACCCCAAGCGCAGCGGCGTGAAGGTCATGGTGCCGCCGAAGCGGGTGCCCTACTTCAAGCCGGGCAAGAAGCTGAAGGAGCTCATCAACCAGGCGGCGCCGGAGGCTCCCGCTTCCTCCGCCGCGCCCGCCGTGCCGGGAACACGGACCCCGGGAGCCGGCCCGGGCTGATGGAGGCGCTTTTCACGCCGTGGCGCGCGGCGTACCTCACGGGCGACGGCGAGCCCGTGAAGGGGTGCCTGTTCTGCGTCCTTCCGGGCCGCACGGACGAGGACGGACTCATCGTGCACCGCGGCGAGGCGGTGTTCGCCGCTCTGAACCGGTACCCTTACGCGAACGGGCACCTGATGCTCGCTCCCTACGCGCATCGCGCCTCGCTTTCCGCGATGACCCCGAAAGAGCGTCACGAGCTCCTCGACGTCGCCGCGGCCGCCGAGGAGATTCTGGCCGCGGCATACCGGCCCGACGGTTTCAACGCCGGTCTCAACATCGGCCGCAGCGCGGGTGCGGGGGTCGCGGACCACGCGCATCTGCACGTCGTTCCCCGCTGGGACGGCGACACGAACTTCCTGACGGTCTTCGGCGCCACGCGAACGATTCCCGAGGAGCTCGGGGTGACGCGAACGAAGCTCGCCGCCGCGTTCGCCCGCCGTCCGTGAAACGCCCGGGCGGAAAGATCGTCCTCCTGGTGCTCGCCGCGGCCGTCCTTCCGGGACTCGGTCACGTCCTGCTCGGGCGGAGAGCCCGCGGCGGCGCCCTTTTCGCCGTCGTCCTCGCGACCGCTCTCGTGGGAATCTTCCTGGAGCCCCGGAACCTCTCAACGGCCACGTACGAATACGGACGCACGTACCTTTTCGTCGCCGCGATCATGCAGCTCCTGCTCGTCCTCGACGTGTACGAGCGCGCCTCCGGGAGGCGCGCGTGAGCCCCGTCTCCGACCATTTCCCGCTCCTCGCTCTCCTCGCGGCGCTCATGGCCGCGTTCGGCGCGCTGCTCTGGAAGGACGACCCGAGAGGCGGGCGCCGATTCTTTCTGAAAACGCTTCTCGGACTCGTGGGGTGCGCGGTCGCACTCGGATTCCTTTTTCAGATGGTGACCCGTTGAAGCTGCTCCTGGTGGCGGGTGAGGTCTCCGGCGACCAGCACGCGAGCTCGCTCCTCGCGGCCCTCAAGGAGCGGGTCCCCTCTCTCGCCGCCTTCGGAGTCGGGGGCGAGGGCTGCCGGGGACAGGGCATGCGG
>JAMQPJ010000566.1 GCA_023717585.1 Thermoanaerobaculia bacterium | reverse complement strand
CCTTGAACGTCGTGCGCCGCCCGTCCCGCGAGATCGTGAACTGGTAGTCGTTCGTGTCCATGAGCGCGCCGCGCTCCCCGCGCGTGTCCAGCAGGATCTCGATGGAATCGGATTTCGAAGCCAGGGCCGGGTCTTCGTCCGAGGTCGCGCCGGCCATCGGCGTCGCGTCGCCGACTTCGCACAGCACGCGCAGCGCGCTCGCGCTCCAGGCGACGCGGACCACCACCGCCGTGGGGCCGGCGGCGAAGCGCACGGACGGCACGCCCCGCCACGGCCCGAGGCGCGCGTCCACGGCTTCTTCGCGCGCGATCCACGGGATGGCGAGGAGGCGGGCAGAGGTCGCGGATCCCTCGCCGGCGCTCGCCATTCGGGCGAGCCCCAGACACAGGAAAAAGAGGAGGTTGCACCGGTACGACGGAATACCGGGGAGTGTACCGTCCGGAGGCGCGTCGCGGCCCGTGACGGCACTCCATCCGGTGGTCTCGGCACGCCAAGTCGCCCCTCTGGCGTTCCGGAGCCTTCTTTCAGCGCCGCGGGACCATCGTCCGGCCTTGCGCAGGGCCCGCCCGCAGGCCATCTTGCAAGTAACGAACCGGACGCTCAGGTCCGACAAGGAGCTCCCACCACATGCGCACGAAGCCGTTCGCTCTCCTCGCCGTCACCATGGCGGCCGGCCTGTCCTCGTCCTCACGGATCGCGGGGTCGCCAAGCCCGGCGGCGAGTCCCGCGGCCGGCAGGCCCGACCTCAGGAGCCGGGGGGGAATCCGGATCGGGTCGGTGTTCATCCCCTGGGGCGGAGTCGCGGTGCTGAACCCCGCGGACGCCATCGCATCCGGTGCCGGGGCGTGCTCGTTCAACGTGAGCTACGACGTGACGAACGCCGGCTCCGCGGCCGCGGGCTCGTCCGCGAAGCCCTTCCTCAATCGACTGCGCCTGATTGACACGGCCACCGTCGCGGCCACGAGCACGGGGCTCGCGCTCGATTCGAACCAGACGAAGAGCCTGTCGGCCCAGCCCATGCTCCCCGAGGGCGAGCATCGCCTCGAGCTCTCGCTCGACGACGAGAACGCCGTCGCCGAGTCGGACGAGACGAACAACCGGACGTCCGTCTCGTACAGCCTGCGCGGACTCTGCGGGCCCCGGAAACCGGGATAGTCCGGGCCGGACGAGAGGGCCGGCTACTTCACGCGCTCGAGGTCCCCTTCGATGCCGAGCGCGAGCGGCAGGCGGACGTGCGCGAGCTTGTTCTCCATGACGAGCGTGTAGATCCCGGGCTCGAATCGCCCCTTCGGGGACTCGAAGAAGAGGTCGCCCCACGCGAGCGTGTCGCGGTTCACCGTGACCCGATCGAACACGATCTGTTCTCCCGGCACCGCGAAGAATCCGAGCCTCTCCTCCCGGGTGCGCCCGGGGAAGTAACCCCCGAGCGGATCGCGCGTGACGCGCGCCTGATTGAGCATGCGGCGGAGGTCCGGAAGACCCTGGGCCATTTTCTTCTGGCTCGGCATGGGAACCTGCGTGCCGTCCGGCAGGATGAGCGACACGTCCTCGCGGAAAATCTCGACGGGCTGGTTGCTCGAAGCGGAGAGGCAGGTCTCGAGGAGGATCCACTTGCTGTCGAGGTGAAGCTGCGCGTGCTTGTAGCCCACGACGACCTGAAGCATGTCGTCCTTGAAGCGGACCACCGTGCGGCCCAGTTTCTTCACCTTCGGCGAATCGAGGTCGGCCGCTCGGGTTCCGACCGCGACGACGAAGGTGAGCGCGGCCAGGGCCCTCCCGGCCGAAACGGAACGCCGCGAAAGAGAACTCACGATTGATCCTCCGGGACTCCGCGAACGGAGCCCCTCACCGACCCGCTTGCATGGAGCATACCGTCGGGTGGACACCTTTTGCGGACGCCGCCAAGGGAGACGGCGCCGGGGTAGGATTGCCCGCAACATGCACGGGACCTCCCTTGCCGGCGCCTGGAAGCTGCTCGTCTTCGAATTCCGCTCCGAGGGCCAGGTCGTGTTTCCATTCGGAATGAACATCTCGGGCCTGTGTCTTTACGACACGACCGGCCACATGTCGATGCAGATCATGCGCGGGGACCGCCCTCGCTTCGCCGTCAACGACCAGCTGGCCGGGACGCCGGAAGAGGTCGCGGCCGCCTTGACCGGGTGCATCTCGTACTTCGGCACCTACGTGGTGGACGAGACGCACGGCGTCGTCGTGCACCATGTCTCGCAGTCCCTCTTCCCGAACTGGATCGGCTCGGATCTCGTTCGTTTCTACCGGATCTCCGGCGACCGCCTCATCGTGAGCGCGCCGACGGTTCAGGTGCGCGGTCACCTGATGGACGCGATGCTCGTATGGGAACGCCTCCGCCCGGTCGAAGGAAACTGACGAATGCAGAGGTTCGTACTGCCCCGCCACGTCTCCCGGCGGCTGCCGCTCGCGCGGCGGACGGGTCCGTGTCCGGCCGGCGAGGAAATCCGCTTCACGGTCCTCCTTCAGGCGAAAGACATCCGCGTGCTGCGCGAAGCCGCCTACGCCGTCGCGGATCCGGCGAGCGCCGTCTACGGGCGCCACCTCTCTCCCGACGAGGTCAAGGCGCTCGTCGCCCCCGGCTACCAGGATCTCGACGCCGTTCTGTCGTTCCTCCGCGACGCCGGGCTCACGGTGGACGGCGTCACCGGCGCCCGCACCGCGGTCCAGGCCCACGGCCCGGCCGAAAAGGTGGCGCGCGCGTTCGACATCCCCCTCGGCGAATACGACCTGCCGCGGTCGCTTTCGCCTCTGGGGCGGCGGGCCATCGCGACCGAGCGAGACCCTTCGATACCGGCTTCGCTCGCAGCCGTGATCCGCGGGATCGCGGGTCTCAATACGTTCCCGGCCGCCCGGCGCTTTCCGCCGATCCTCGCCCCGACGCGCTCCAGAGTTCCCCGCCGCGGCCTCGCCGCGGCGCGCGGCCCCGCGGGCGGCTACACGCCCGAGGAGATCCGGGCGGCGTATGACCTTCCGGAGCCCGGCACGGCGGGCGCTCGCGGCGAGCGCGTCGCGATCCTCGAATTCGGGGGAGGCTTCTCCAGTCGCGACTTCGGGGCCTTCTGCGCCCATTACGGGCTCCCCGCGGGCGACGTCACCGAGGTTTCCGTGTCCGGGGCGAAGAACGACTACCGGGGGAAGACGGGAGCCGCCGACCTCGAGGTCGCGCTCGACATGGACTGGGTGCGCGGTACCGCGCCCGACTCGGACATCGATCTGTGGTGGGTGCCGAACACGGACGCGGGCTGGGTGGATTTCCTGGACGCGCTCCTCGACGCGCCCGAAGCGCGCCGCCCCTCGATCGTCTCGATCTCGTGGGGCATGCCGGAGGACGGCTTCGCCTCCTCCCGCCGCTACGACCAGACCCGCCAGCTCTTCCTCTCCTGCGCGCTTCTGGGCATCACCTTCGTCTGCGCTTCCGGCGACGCGGGAGCCGGCGACGTGCCCGAAGACAGCGTCGCGTTCGACGGCCAGCGCCACGTGGACTTCCCGAGCGTCGTCCCCGAAGTGACCGCGGTCGGAGGCACGAAGCTGGTGCCCAGCGGCGACACCTTCGCCGAGACCGCCTGGAACGACGGCCCGGATCGCGGTGCGAGCGGCGGTGGATTCTCCCGTTTCGTCGCCGTGCCCGCATGGCAGAAACAGGCCCTCGCCGGCCGCCGCGGCGTGACCGGCCGCGGAATTCCCGACGTCGCCGCCGTCGCGTCGCCCGATCCCGGACTCTCGGTCTTCGTGAGAAACAAGTGGACTGCCGCCGGCGGGACCAGCGTCGCCGCGCCGATCTGGGCCGGAATCCTCGCGCGCGCGAACGCCGCGCGTGCCGGCGCGGGTCGGCCGCGCCTCGGCGCCGCGAACGCCGCCCTCTACGAGGCTTCCCGGGGAGCCTCGCCGTTCCGGGACGTCGTCCGGGGCGATAACTCCTATGCGGGCGTCGCGGGCTACCGGGCGGGAAAAGGCTGGGACCCCGTCACGGGCCTCGGTTCGGCCCGCGTCGGAGCCCTCCTGAAGAGGCTCCTCGGCTGAGCGGAGAGAGGAGCTCGATGTGCATCGGACACGCCGCCGTCGGGTTCGCCTCGAAGGCAGCCGCGCCCCGCGCCTCGCTCGGTGTCCTCCTCGCGGCGCCCTTCCTTCTCGACCTCCTCTGGCCGGTGTTCATTCTGACGGGCGTCGAGAGCGCGAGCATCGAGCCGGGCAACACGGCCTTCACGCCGATCGCCTTCGACAGCACCCCGTGGTCGCACAGCCTGCTCATGGCCGTCCTCTGGGGCGCGCTCTTCGGCTTTCTGGTTCACATCGTGTCGCGCAGCGTTCTGGCGGGCGGCGTCGTCGCACTCGGCGTCGTGAGCCACTGGATCTGCGACGCCGTCGTCCACCGTCCGGACCTTCCGCTGACGCCGAACGGAACGATTTTCGTCGGGATGGGCCTCTGGAACTCGCGCGCCGGAACGCTCGCCCTCGAGCTGCCGCTGTTCGCGCTCGGCGTCTGGCTCTACCTCCGCACGACGAAACCGAAGGATGCAACAGGCCGATGGGCGCTCGCCGGACTGATCGCCTTCTTCCTCGTCGCGTACGCAGGGACGGCCTTCGGCCCGCCGCCCCCGAACATGACCGTCGTCGGCTGGACCGGAATCGCGGGACTGATCCTGATTCCGTGGGCGGCATGGGTCGACGCGCACCGGGACCTGGTGGACGAAATGGCCTAAGGCGGGTCGGCCCGCGGCGCGAAGGGCGGCACGCGAACGAACGCGGCGTTGACGGGAGCGGGCATTTCGGAATCCGGGCCGCGGACGCTCTTCCAGACCGCCTCGTTGAGCGGCACGTCCGGCGCGGCGTCTTCCCTCGAGAAGTCCCACGTGCCGACGAGAGCCTGCATCGGCGCGCCGTCGGGGTTCATCTCGTAGAACGGGATCCCGGTTTCGCGGTGGACGAAGGGCGTCGGGTCCGGTGTGTCCACGAAGGCGTTCGTCATCGGCGTCGCGGACGCGTCGTGCTGGGACAGCGGCGGCAGGCCGAGGATCAGCTCCATGGTCCGGAGCATCGACACGGTGGAGTACATCGTCGAGTCCACGGCTCCCTTGCGCCGCGTGAAGGGCGAAATCACGAACCCGACCGTCCGGTGGGCGTCCACGTGGTCAGAGCCGTTCTGCGCGTCGTCCTCGATCACGAAGATCGCGGTGTCCTTCCAGAACGGGGAGCGCGAGATGGCCTCGACGAGGCGCCCGAGCGCGACGTCGTTCTCGGCGACCATCGCGCGCGGCGTGCGCTCGCCCTTCTTCGTGCCCGCCGTATGGTCGTTCCCGAGCCGGACGATGGTGAGACGCGGCATCTCCTTCGCTTTCACGAAACCCCGGAACTCCTTGAGGAAGATGTCGACGCGCGCGTTGTCGAGGACGTCCATGTCGAAGCCGGGGTAGAAGGGGCACGTGTTGCCCTTGAGCGCCCCGGCCATTCCCGTCGAAAAGGTGAGCTTCTCCGGTGTCATCTCGGCGGCAACGCCGACGAACTCTCCGTAGTTCCGGAGGGTGAGCCCCGCGCGCGCGGCGGCGTCCCAAAGATAACCGTTCGTCGGGAAAGCCGCGGCGTCGTTCCCCTCGAAGAGGTACGTGAAGGCCTTGCCCCCGTACATCGGCGGCCAGAGTTTCTCGACGAAGTCCGTCGCGTACGCGCCCATCGACCAGTTGTGCCCGTCCGCCGAGACTTCGGCATCGCAGTAGAGGTTGTCGAAAAGGACGAACTCCTCCGCGAGCGCGTGGGCGTTCGGTGTGACATCCCGGCCGAAGATCACGAGCGACGGGTCGCCGTTGCCCTGCGGGAGGTCGCCGAGGACCTGGTCGTACGTGCGGTTCTCCCTGATGACGTAGACGACGTGCTTGATCGGAGACGCGCCGCCGGGCGCAGCCGGCACGACGGCCGAGGCCTTCACCGGAGCCGCGCCGCGCGCCCCAGGCCGGCGGTTCGCGTACGCGCGCGCCGTGAGCGTCGCCAGCGCGGCCGCGGACGGGACCTCCACGCGGGAGACGGAGCCCGGGATCGTGCGCGTTTTCTTCCAGGGCTTGTCGTCGCCCAGCTTCGTCGGGTCGGGACCGCCTGCGGCGTTCGACCAGGACCACCCGCCCTTCGCGTTCGCGATCCAGAGCGTCCTTCCGTCACGCG
>JAMQPJ010000559.1 GCA_023717585.1 Thermoanaerobaculia bacterium | reverse complement strand
ATCCGGAGGACCGGCTGCCCGGGACGTTCCGGCTGGACGGGGATCTCGGCTACCGCCACGTGGGCGGCGGCGCCTCGAATCCGGACCAGGGACTCCTGAGCCTCTCCCTCCTGTACGGCGATCCGTTCGCCGGGGCGACGCGGAAGCCCTTCGACGCGTTCACGCTCGGCCTCGACGTCTCCGTGCCTGCGACGCCGCTCATGACGCGCTTCGAGCTGCGCGGCATCGTGACCGGGCGCGAGCTCGGCGACGCGTCGGCCTCCGCCCGCCACATCCTCGGCGTCTTCATGGAGTACGAATACGTCGACAACCAGGCGCAGGTCCTCGGGGCTCAGGCCTTCAGCGGCGGCGTTCTCTCGCGTTTCGCGCTGAAGGGCGGGATGTGCCTGGACACGAGCGCCACCGCGATCGCCTTTCCGCTCGCGGGTGTCGGAACGACCAATTTCCTGAATCCGCTTTCGGGCCGCTCTTTCGACTACGGACCGGGCGGGGGATTGCGGGCCACGGCGCGGCTGAACCGGAAAGGGCGGGAGCTCCTGTCGGCCGCGTACGGCGTCGGCTGGTTCCACACGCTCGACGGCTCGTCGGACAACAACACGCTGCAGTACTTCCGGGCGACGGGGCGGTGGCCCTTCGGCGAGAAGCTCGGCGTCGGCGCGGGCTATTCCTGGTACAGCCGGCACACCACGTACTCTGGGTTCTTCGAGGGCACGAAGACGCAGGCCGAGTGGCGGGCCTTTGTGAGCTGGAACCTGCTCTGACCTCACGGGAGTGATTCCCGGCGTCGGGGGTTGACTCCCCGGCCGCCGGAGTGCAGATTGGTCCCTGCCTGGGGGTGGCCCGAAAGGGCCTGAGATCACACCCCGGAACCTGATCCGGTTCGAACCGGCGTAGGGAAAGGCAGGAAGAGCGCACATGTCGTCGAAAATTCCCCGGGCCCTTTCACTTCTGGTTTTCCTTTGGGCGGCAGCCGGTGCGCGCGCGCAGGAGGACGCACCGAAGCCGACTCCTACGCCGACACCGACTCCGGCTTCCACGCCGCACGTCTCGGAGAACGTCATCGTGAAGGCTCTCCGCGCGGACGACGTCACGCCCGTCACGAAGACGGACCTCGACCGGCCCGAGCTCGCCGCGAAGAGCTGGGGGCAGGAGATGCCGGTGCTGCTCCAGGAATCGACGTCCGTAACGGGGTACTCCGAGACGGGCTCGGGGCAGGGATATGCGTACCTGTCGCTGCGCGGCATCGGGCAGACGCGCGTGAACATGACGTTCGACGGCGTGCCGCTGAACGAGCCGGAGGACTCGGCCGTCTACACGACCGACTTCGCGAACCTCATGGGCAACGTCGCGAGCGTCCAGATCCAGCGAGGAGTCGGGACGTCCACCGTGGGCGCGGCGTCTTTCGCGGGCTCGGTCAACTTCGAGAGTCTCGACCCGGCCGTCTCACCGTCGCTCGACCTCCAGCTCGGCGCGGGCTCTTTCGGCACGGCACGGGCGAGCGCGAACTGGAACAGCGGAACGTTCGGCGGCGGGTGGCGGCTGTCGCTGCGCCCGTCGTGGCAGACGA
>JAMQPJ010000519.1 GCA_023717585.1 Thermoanaerobaculia bacterium | reverse complement strand
TCGAGGACACGCGCTCGATCCTGGAGCCGGCCGGAGCGCTTTCCGTCGCGGGACTGAAGGCCTGGACGGAGCGCCGCCGCGTGAAGGGCCGGACGCTCGTCGCAGTCGCGTCCGGCGCGAACATGAACTTCGACGGGCTTCGCCACGTGGCCGAGCGGGCCGAGCTGGGCGAGCGGCGCGAGGCGATTCTGGCGGTGACGATCCCGGAACGGCCGGGCAGCTTTCGCGAGTTCTGCGCCGTCGTGGGACCGCGCAACATCACGGAGTTCAACTACAGATATGCCGACCCCACGCGCGCGCACGTCTTCGTGGGCGTCGAGGTCCAGAACCAGGACCAGACGCGGGCGCTCCTCGCGGCGCTGAGGCGCCAAGGCCTTCCCGCGCTCGATCTTTCCGAAAACGAGATGGCGAAGCTCCACGTCCGCCACCTCGTCGGGGGCCGCGCTCCCCTGGCGCGCGACGAGCGGCTCTTCCGGTTCGAGTTCCCCGAGCGCCCCGGCGCGCTGCTCAAGTTCCTGAACCGCATGCGGGGTGACTGGAACATCAGCCTGTTTCACTACCGGAACCACGGAGCCGACTACGGGCGGGTCCTCGCGGGGATCCAGGTTCCCCGCAAGGACGACGCGAAGTTCGGGCGGTTCCTCGAGGAGCTGGGCTACCGGTACTGGGACGAGAGCCGTAATCCGGCGTACCGGCTGTTTCTGGGGTGACGGGAGTATTCTGAAATCGATGTGGCTGCTGGTCGTGGCCGGCGTCGTGCTTCTCCTGGTGGTTGCCGAAAGCATTCGGCAGACGAGGAAATACGGGCGCGCCTCGGGAAGGCCGGGTCTGGCCGGTGTCGGGATGCTCGAGCTGCAGCGCAACCTGCAGCCGGATCGCCGGGTGGAAGTGATGGAAACGCAGCTCAAGAATCAGGACGCGGCCGACGCGGAGCTGGACCCGTCAGGCGCCGGCCCGCGTGGAAAGAAACCTTCCCTTCGGCCTCAGTGAGAGCTCTTGATCTCGGCGAGGGAGGATGAGGTTTGTCGGTGAACGAGCTGAGCGCCACGGAAGGCTCCAACTGCCGTGCGTCGTCAGCTCGTGCTCTTGCGGCCTTTCGTGCTGAGGGGTTTGGGCCTGGCCGGTGTGTCCCCGACCCTCTCGACCACGAGCGTGCATTTCGCCAAAAGAGCGGCGAGAGCGCCCAGAGCGGCCCAGAGCGGAACGAGAACGGCGCCGGCGAGGCCGACGACGAGAGGGATCTCGAGGAGCGTGACTCCCGCGGCGTTTCGAATCGAGATCCGCCGGATGTTTCCCTCGTGAAAGAGGTCTTTGACCGAGGAGACGAGCTGCTCGCCCGTGACTTGAAACTCCTCGACGCGCGGAGGTGATGGCATGAAGAACTCCTTCCCGAGCCTCGCGATGGTCAGGCCTCGATATGGTACTCGCGCTGGACCAGGCCGCTCGGAGCGTTCCGAGCCGTCACCGCATCCGTTTCACTCTAGGATCCACGCGGGGCCCCCGCGTCTTGAGGTTCACCCGCTTGCCGGGAGCGGGGCGGTCGATTCCGCGGCCGAGCAGCTCGAGAAGGTCGGTGACCGTGACGATGCCGACGAGCCGGTTGCGGGGCCCGTTCTCCACGACGGGAAGGCAGCCGATCGTTCGGCCGCGCATCAGATTCGCGGCCTGCTTCACGGACGCTTCCGGGCCGATGGTCACGACGTGCGCCTTCATCAGGTCGGACACGACGTGTCTCTCCCGGAAGTCGCTCTGCTCGGCCACGCCGAGATCCCGCAAGGAGAGCACCCCCACGAGGTCCGGCCCTTTCTTCACGACGAGGTGCCGGATGCCCTTCACTCTCATCGAATCGTATGCAAGCACCGCGCTTGCCTGATCGTCGATCGTCGCCACACGGCGGGTCATCACGTCCTGAACGCGCATGGGACCTCCTCGGGGAGACCGCGAGCAGCCTCCTTTCAAACGTGCGGCTCCGAGCTCCGCGCCGGCATGGAGCATCTGTATCAGGCAGTTTTCGGCGTGCGTCGTAGAATCGGATCGGAGACTGCCCATGCCCCTCCTGGAGTATCTGTGTTCGGATTGCGGGAAGAAGACCGAGGACCTCGTGCTCGCGGGTGACGCGGCGCGAAGGCCGGTCTGCGGCTCGTGCGGCTCTAGGAAGGTCGAACGCCTCCTGTCGACGTTCGCCGCCCAGACGTCCCTGCCATCGGGCGGCGGTTTCGATGCCGCGACGGCGTGCGGCGGCGGCCCCTGCGGCAACCCGGACGTCTGCGGCGCGCCGCGAGGGTACGGGCCGAACTAATGGAACCTCTCGTCGACGAGCGCGCGCCCGTTTTCGGCCACGAACTCCTTTCCGTTCTCCAGGAGATGGGAGGGAAGGCGGGTGTCGACGCTCTTCGAAGGGCGGCCGCAGACGCGTTCGGCGCGGACGCCGTTTACGGGAACTGCCACGGCGACCGCTTCTCGTTCGACGAGGTTCTCGCGTTCCTCGCCTCGAAGGGCAAGGTCGAACGTCGCGGCGATCACGTGTTCCTCGGAAACGTTCCCGCCTGCTCCGACCACTGACAGCCCGGAAATCCCGCTCTTCCCGCAATGATGCATTTGAATGGCGCGGACGGGCGACCGCTTCGAGGATAGTGACGTCACATCGCGAACCGGGGAAGTCATCCGCGACACGTCATCCTTGAGGTGAGCTCGATGAGCAGTTCCGCGCCGGGATCCCGTGCCACCCTCACCGCCGGCTGGGCCGGCCTTCTCTCCCGGGTCGCCGCCGGGTCACTCGTCTACCTCGTGGTGAGCGGCCTGCCGCTCCGCCTCATCGGGTTCTCGCCGGTCCTGGAGTGGACCGTCCTCCTCCACTCGCTGGCGGGCTTCCTGTCGCTCGTTCCGGTCGGACTTTACCTCTGGCGGCATTTCGTGGAGTACCGGGCCGACGCCCTGACGCCGGCAAAGGTGCTCGGCTACTGCGGGCTCGGCGCGGTCGTCCTAGCCGAGGGGACCGGACTCTGGGTGACGTACCTCGCTCTCTTCTCGGACCGCGTGCCGCCCTTCGCGCGGACGCTCCACCTCGTCCCGTCGGTGGCGCTCGCGGTCCTCCTTTTGGCGCATCTCTGGCCGCTCCTGCGGAAGAGCTCGGCCGAGGGGACGAGTCGCGAGGTGTTTTCCGCGGAGCGCCGCGGGTACGTGGCGGCTCTGGTCGGCGCGCCGGCGGTGGCGCTTCTTCTCGCCTTCCCGGCGAGCCTGCTGTACGACGGCCCGAAGACGGTCGGGCGTTTTCCGAAGGACTACCGGACGCCATACGGACAGGACCGCCCGTTCGCGCCGAGCCTCGCGCGGACCGAGTCGAACGGCCCGCTCGCTCCGGAGGCGCTCGCGGGCTCGGCGACCTGCGGCGACGCGGGCTGCCACCCGGCGATCTACGCGGAGTGGGCGGTTTCGGCTCATCGCTGGTCCGCCCTCGACCCCGCGTTCCAGAGGGTCCAGGAGGAGATGGGCAAGCAGAACGGACCGGAGTCCACGCGCTATTGCGGCGGGTGCCACGATCCGATCTCCCTTTTCTCGGGCGCCAAGGTCGTCTTCAAGGAGAAGCTGACGGAGGACCTCGGGTTCCAGGAAGGGGTCTCGTGCCTGTCCTGCCACGCCGTCGCGAAGACCGACGTGCAGGGCAACGCGAACTACGTCGTCAGACCGCCGAAGCGCTACCTCTTCGAGACGGCGAAGAGCGCGCCCCTGAAGCTCGCGTCGTACTTCCTGATCCGGAGCTATCCCGGCCACCACGTGGACTCTCTCTCGAAACGCCTCTACAAGACGCCGGAGTACTGCGCCGCCTGCCACAAGCAGTTCGTCGACCAGGAGGTCAACAACTTCGGCTGGGTCCAGCTCCAGAACCAGTACGACAACTGGCGGAAGAGCAAGTGGAACCACCCGAAGGACTCGAAGAAGACGGTGGAATGCCGCGAGTGCCACATGCCGCTTCTCGACGGGCGCGAGCCCGCTTCCGGCGACACCGCCGACTACAACCGGACCGCGACCGACGGCAAGCACCGGAGCCATCGTTTCCTCGGCGCGAACCAGTACATGCCCGCGCTCCTGAAGCTCAAGGGAGGCGAGGAGCAGGTAGACCTCGTGAAGAAGTGGCTCAAGGGAGAGTTCGAGATCCCGGAGATCGAGGGCAAGTGGGCCAAGGGCGCCGTGGTTCAGCTCGACCTCGACGCCCCACAGAAGGCGCGGCGGGGCGAGCCTCTGAAGCTGCGCGTCGTGATCACGTCGAACAAGGTGGGACACGACTTCCCGACCGGGCCGCTCGACCTGATCCAGTCGTGGGTCGAGGTCGAGGTGAAGGACGAGACCGGCCGGGTCGTGTTCGCGTCGGGGAAGCCGGACGACAAGAAGATGATCCCGCCCGGTACCTTCCTTTTCAAGGCCGAGCCGGTGGACCGGTTCGGGAACCTGATCGACCGGCACAACCTCTGGGAGATGGTCGGCGTGAGGTACCGCCGCAGCCTTTTCCCGGGCTTCTCCGACGCCGCCGAGTACGAGTTCGGCTGCCCGGGCACGCCGGCGGGCCCGAGGCCCGTGCGCGACGTGACCGTTCCCGCGCCGCCGCGCGGCAAGCTCGACGTTCTCGCGAAGCTCCAATACCGGAAGCTGGACCAGTACCTCGTCGACTTCCTCTTCCCGGGCAAGGGCCTCTCGGCGCCGATCACCGAGCTCGCGCAGGCGCGGACGACCGTCGAGGTCGTCGACTGACTTGGAGCCGCGGCCCTTCCTGAAGCGCTGGACGCACCGGCGCGTCCTGCTGGCCGTCGCGCTGGCGGCCCTCGGGGCGTGCGCGGTCCTCTGGTTCACGCGGAAGGGGGACGAAGCGCCCTACACGCCGGGGGCGGCCGTCGAGGGGATCACGGACGTCCTCAAGAAGGAAGTCTCGGGCGCCGGCTGGGGCCTCGTGTTCAAGGACGTGGCCGGAAGCCGCGGGATCGACTTTACGCACTTTTCTGGGGGACGGCGCTCGACGCAGCTTCCGGAGGACATGGGCTCGGGCTGCGCCTTCGCGGACTACGACGGCGACGGCGACTGGGACCTCTTCGTCGTCGACACGATCGGGCCCCTGACGCTGACGCCCGACGAAGTGCGCGCCGCGAAGGGGGGCTGCCGCCTCTACCGGAACGACGGCGGCTCGTTCACGGATGTGACGGCCGAGGCGGGGCTCTCGGACCTGAAGGGGACCTACATGGGAGCCGCCTGGGGCGACTTCGACAACGACGGCTACCCGGATCTCGTCGTCACGTCGTATAGCGGGATCCGCCTCTTCCACAACCGGGGCGACGGCTCGTTCGAGGACGCCACGAAGACCTCCGGCGTCGCCGGGCGGAAGGGCTTCTTCACGGGCGCGGCCTGGGGCGAC
Source organism: Thermoanaerobaculia bacterium (assembly GCA_023717585.1). Classification (GTDB taxonomy): domain Bacteria; phylum Acidobacteriota; class Thermoanaerobaculia; order UBA5066; family UBA5066; genus Fen-183. Next base: position 9,255 of record JAMQPJ010000519.1, on the reverse strand, counting down.
GCGGACGGTGACGGCCTCCTCGACCTCTACGTCTGCGGCTACGTCGACTATCGCTTCGACCCGAAGGACGCCGGAAAGGCCTCGAAGTTCGGACATGCCACGAGCCCGTTCACGATCAACCCCTCCTCGTACCCGCCGGTCGCGAACCTCTACTTCCACAACGGTGGGAAGGGCCGTTTCCGGGAGATGGCCCTCGAGGCCGGGGTTGCGAACGCCGAAGGGCGGAGCCTTTCGGCCACGTTCGCCGACCTGAACGACGACGGGAAGCCCGACATCTACGTCGCAAACGACGTCTCCGAGGGCGCGCTCTTCGTCAACGAGGGGAACGGCCTCTTCTCCGACCGCGGGCACGAGGCGCACGTGGCCGATTACCGGGGCGCGATGGGGATCGCGGTCGGCGACGCGAACGGCGACGGGGCGCTCGATCTCTTCGTCACGCACTGGATCGCCGAAGCGAACGCCCTCTACCTGAACAAGCTCGGAGGCGGGAAGAGCCGGACGCTCGACTTCGAAGATGCCGCCGAGCGGACCGGCCTGGGACAGGTCTCCACGGACGACATCGCGTGGGGGACGGCATTCCTGGACGCCGACGGCGACGGGCTGCCCGACCTCGTGGTCGCGAACGGCTCCACGTTCGAGGAGCCCGCAGACACGCGGAAGCTCGTCCCGATGCCGATGCGCCTCTTTCGGAACCTCGGCGAGAAGGGATTCGTCGACGTGGCGCCGCTCTCCGGCGCGGACCTGACCGCGCCGCGCGTCGGGCGCGGGCTCGCGATCGCGGATGTGGACGGAGACCTCCGGGAGGAGATCGCCGTCGTCGTGAACGGCGGAAAGCTCGTCCTCCTCAAGGCCGAAGGAGGCCCGCCGAACCACCGGATCGCGATCCGGTGCGAGGGCCGGAAATCGAACCGCTCGGCTTTCGGGACGAAGCTCGTCCTCGAGGCGAATGGGAAGCGCCAGATCCGCGAGATCGGCGCGGGCTCGTCGTACCTGTCGCAGAACGCTCCGGAGGCGATCTTCGGCCTCGGGGCCGCGACGAAGGCCGACGTCCTGACCGTCCGCTGGCCCTCGGGCGCGACGGCCACGTTCCACGACCTCGCGGGCGATCGGGCGTATCTCCTCGTCGAAGGCGAAGCGGCCCCGCGGGCCCTCCCGGACAATCGCGCGAAGACGCTCGCGTTCTGGGACGCCTACAACGCGGCGCGGGCCGCGTTCGCGAAGGGCGACTTTGTCGCGTCGACTGCCGCGTACCGCAAGGCGCTCGAGATCGACCCGCGGCACGAGGACTGCCGGTACGCGCTCGGGAACCTGCTCCTCGAGGGGGGCGACCGCGCGGCAGGGAAGGCGGAATTCGAGGCGCTGCTGAAGATCCAGCCGCGGAGCCAGAGGGGGCACGGCGCGCTCGGCGACCTCCTCGCGGACCCCGCCTCCGGTCCGCTGCGCGACCTCGCGGCGGCGCGAAGGCACTATGAAAGCGCGGGCGGGATCTACATGGCGGAAACGGGCTGGGTCGTGCGCTCCGGCGAGGTGGCCCTCGCCACGGGCGACGCCGCGGGCGCCGAGCGGACGTTCCGGAAGGTCCTCGTGACGAATCCCCAGTCATTCCAGTCCCTGTATTTCCTCGGCTACCTCGCATCGCGGCAGAGGAGGAACGAGAAGGAAGGGACGCGGCTCTTCGACGCCGCGTTCGCCGCGCTTGGACCCCAGGCATCTCCGGCGCCCGGCGAGGGCGACGTGAAGAAAGCCGAAAAGGCGCTCCCGAGCCGCGGCGCCTTCGCCGGGCACTGGGCGTACCTCGCGCAGGGCATGGTGAAGAAGGACGACGCCTGGCTCGACCTCGACGGCCGGATCGGGCGCGAGGCGGCGAAGCGGCGCTGAGTGCTATTAAAGGTTAAGGCCTTATGCTTTAATAGTGTCGGCCGCTATTAAAGGTCCGTTCCCAGGAAGAAACCCATGAAACGAGGGCCGACAGGAGAGTTCTCGAGTCTGAGCGTTGGCGGGGAGATGGTGCGTGCCTTTGTTCCGCACCCGCTCCCTCCCGTGCCGGGAATCTCGTTCGAGGCCGTCCGGGAGAAGCTCGATCGCGCGCTCCTGGCGCTCGGACGTCTCGACGCCGTCTCCGCGCTCCTGCCAGATACCCAGCTCTTTCTGTACACCTACGTCCGAAAGGAAGCGGTCCTATCGTCGCAGATCGAGGGGACGCAATCCTCCCTTTCCGACCTGCTTCTCTTCGAGCTCGAAGAGGTCCCCGGGGTTCCGCTTGGCGACGTCACGGAAGTCTCCCGTTACGTCAGGGCCCTCGAGCACGGCCTCGCGCGGCTGCGGGCCGGGTTCCCGCTCTCGAACCGCCTCCTCCGCGAGATCCATGGAATTCTCCTGGCGAAGGGGCGCGGCGCCGACAAGACACCCGGCGCGTTTCGGCGCACTCAGAACTGGATCGGCGGCACGCGGCCGGGAAACGCGCGCTTCGTTCCGCCGCCTCCGGAGCGCGTCGAGGAGTGCATGGCGCAGCTCGAACGCTTTCTTCACGACGAATCCGTGCCGACGCTCGTCAAGGCCGCCCTCTCCCACCTTCAGTTCGAGACGATCCATCCGTTCCTGGACGGAAACGGGCGGGTGGGGCGCCTGCTCGTCACGCTCCTGCTCTGGAAGGAGGGAGTTCTCAAGGAGCCGCTCCTCTATCTCAGCCTTTACCTGAAACGGCATCGCACCCGTTACTACGACTTGCTCCAGACGGTTCGCACAGGGGGCGACTGGGAGGCGTGGCTCGCATTCTTCGCGCACGGGGTGTCGGTGACGGCGGAAGGAGCAGTCGAGACGGCCCGCGCGCTCGCGAAGCTGTTTCAGAAGGACCGGGATCGGCTTCGGGCGTTGGGGCGCGGGGCGAGCTCCGCCCTGCGCGTTCATCACGAGCTTCAGATCCGCCCGCTCAACACCATTCCGCGACTCTGTGCCCGGACCCGGCTGACGACGCCGACCGTCACGAAGGCGCTTCGGGGCCTCGAGAGGCTGCGAATCGTCCGGGAGACGACGAAGAAGAAACGAGATCGCGTCTTCGGGTACACGGCCTTCCTCGGCCTGCTCAACGAGGGAACACAGATCTGATCGGTGTGAGTAGTCCTCAGAACCGGAAGCTGCTTGATTCACTTGTTTCATCGACGCGGAGACACCGGAGGGCTGAACGTTCCGAGGCGTCGATGAAGGCGAGTCGCGGCTTCTCCCTCCTCCCGATCCCCCTGACGCTGGCCGCCGCCGCTGCCGGCCTCGCGCTCGGGACCGGCGCCTACGCCTTCTACTACGCCAAGGGCTCTTCCTACATGGGAAACGACCCGGCCACCTGCGCCAACTGCCACGTCATGAGCGCGCACTATGCCGGCTGGCAGGCAGCTCCGCACCACCAGGCAGCCACCTGCAACGACTGCCACACGCCGGCCGGGCCGGTCTCCCGATACGTGGTCAAGGCTCTCAACGGCTGGCACCACTCCCTGGCCTTCACGCTGGGTGGCTTCCCGGACGTCATCCGGGCCCGGCCGGAAAGCTCGGCGGTCGTCGAGGCGAATTGCCGCCGCTGTCACGCCGACCTGGTCGACTCGATGGCCCATGGGGGCGAAGTCTCCTGCGTCCGCTGCCACTCTTCGGTGGGCCACCAGCGCTGATCGCCGACACACCGTCAGAAATCCCAGGAAGGAGCACGTCATGTCCGCAGAGAACCAGGCCCCCCGGAAGAAGCGCGGGCTCGTCATCGCGCTCGTCGCGGCCGCCTTCGCGCTCGGGGCCCTCGGCGCCGGCGCGCTGCTCGTCAACATCGCCGAGCGGAAGCAGGAGGCCAAGAACTCCTACGTCAAGCTCGTCGAGGTGACGGAGAGCGACGTCGACCCGGCCAAGTGGGGGACGAACTGGCCGCGCGAGTTCGACGGCTACAAGCGCACCTCCGAGCCGACGCACACGAAGTACGGCGGCGGCTGGGGTGGGGCCGAAGGCGTCGTGCCGCCCCAGAAGGCGGCGCGAGACCCGTGGCTGACGCGAATCTTCGCCGGGTACCTGTTCGCGGTCGACTTCCGCGACCGCCGCGGCCACAGCTTCATGCTCTTCGACCAGGAGAACACGAAGCGCAACGTGCCGGCCGAGAACAAGCAGTCGGGCAACTGCCTGCACTGCCACGCCTCGATCATGCCGCTCTACCGGAAGCTGGGGAAAGAGGCGGCCCCGCAGGCGAGCGAAGCCGAGCAGATCCAGAAGGGCCTTACGGCGGTCGGCGAGCTCAGCTACTGGGACACGCACAAGCAGCTCGAGCAGCTCGGCGGCGGCAAGGCACATCCGGTCTCCTGCGTCGACTGCCACGATCCCAAATCGATGGAGCTGCGCATCACGCGGCCGGCGTTCATCACCGGAATCCAGAAGCTGGCCGCCTCCACCGCCGACGCGGCGCCCCTCCCCAGCATCGAGCGCTGGCGCAAGAGCGGCCGCACCCGGCTCTACGACCCCAACGTGGACGCCACCCGCCAGGAGAAGCGCTCGTACGTCTGCGCCCAGTGCCACGTGGAGTACTTCTGCGGCAAGGGCACCACGATTTTCTTTCCGTGGGCCGAGGGCCTGAAGGTCGAGGAGATGGAGCGCCTCTACGACGGAATGCAGGTGAAGGGGCAGCGCTTCAAGGACTGGACGCACGCCGAGACCGGCATGGAAGTCCTCAAGGCCCAGCACCCCGAGTTCGAGATGTGGAGCCAGGGGATCCACGCCCGGAGCGGTGTGGCCTGCGCCGACTGCCACATGTCCTACCGCCGCGACGGCGCCCAGAAGATCTCGGAGCACTGGGTCCGGAGCCCGCTCCTCTCGGCGAATCGCTCCTGCGCCACCTGCCACCCCTACAGCGACGAGGAGCTCAAGGGCCGGGTCGAGGCGATTCAGGACCGTCACTTCACGCTCATGACACGGGCGGGTCAGGCGGCGGTCGCCATGATCGACGCCATCGTCGCCGTGCGGAAGCCCTACGACGAACGAAACCGCCCGGCCGCCGCGGCCAAGGCGAAGGAGACGCTGGAGAAGGCGGCGGACTTCCCGAAGCTCGCGAAGGAGGACCAGGAGAAGAAGCTGGCCGCCGAGACGAAAGCGAACCTCCTGGCCATGTGGCGCGCGGCCGTGGAGAAGGACCCGGCCATCAAGGAGCTGGGCGAGCTCCAGCGCGCCGCGCAGTGGCGCCTCGACTACGTGGCCGCCGAGAATTCCATGGGATTCCACGCTCCGCAGGAGATGGCCCGCATCCTGGGCGAGTCGATCGACATGTCCCGGCAGGCGCAGTTCAAGGCAGGGGAGGTCCTGCACGGCAAGGTGGCGATGACCGCCGCGGCCATCCCGGCCGGGCCCGCCAATGCCGCGAGGGCGATGTCCAGGTAGCGGCCCGTTCAGGCGGAGAGCGCCGCGACCGCCCGGGCGACGACCGCGAAATGGCAGGCGGCCGCGATGATGACGAGGGCGTGGAAGACTTCGTGGTACCCGAAAACCCCCGGAAAGGGATCGGGACGCCGGACTGCGTAAACGACCGCGCCCAGGCTGTAGACGATGCCGCCTGCGGCGAGGAGGACGACGGCTCCGGTTCCGAGCGCCGCCTTCAGCGCCGGCAGAACCGGCAGAGCCGCCCAGCCGAGGAGGACGCACACGGCGGCGACGAGAACCCGTGGTGCCCGCACCCACGCGATGGACAGCGCGATCCCGAGGAGCGCGCCCGCCCAGACGATGCCGAGAAAGACCCAGCCGACGCGGCTGCCGAGCAGGAAGCTGAAGGGCGTGTACGTCCCGGCGATGAGCAGGAAGATCGCGGAGTGGTCCACGCGCCGGAGGACGAGGCGGATCCTCCCGGACCAGTTCGGCCGGTGGTAGATCGCGCTCACGGAAAAGAGCGCCACGAGCGAGATCCCGTAGACGATGGCCCCGGCCCGGGCGCGCGATCCCGGGGCCACGAGCACGAGGACCCCTCCGGCGATCGCCGCGACGAACGCGGCGACTTCGTGGAGAACGCCCCGGAGAAGGGGCTTGGGGGGTGCCGGATTCCCGGCGTTCGGCGTCGCCACGCCTCGATCCTACGCCGCCGTCTTGTGGAACCGCGACACGGCGAGGCCGATGATGGCGAGCGTGTAGAACGTGAGCCAGGCGACCGGCTCCCACAGCTCTGTCAACCCCGCGCCGCGCAGGACGATGCCGCGGACGACCTGGATGAAGTACTTCGCCGGGATCGCGTACGTGATGATCTGGAAGAACTTCGGCATGCCGTCGATCGGGAAGACGTAGCCCGACAGGAAGACGAACGGCAGGAGAAAGAAGAACGACATCTGCATCGCCTGCATCTGCGTCTTCGCGAGCGTCGAGAGGAGCATCCCGAGTCCGAGGACGGCCGCGATGAACATGAGCCCGACGAGATAGAGCTCGACGATGCTTCCCGCGATCGGCACCTGGAAGAGGAAGCGCATGAGGACGATGATGAGCGTGAGCTGGAAGACGCCGATCACGACGAACGGCGCGATCTTCCCGAGGATGATCTCGACGCGCGTGACGGGCGTGACCTGGAGCTGCTCGAGCGTGCCGCGTTCCCTCTCGCGCACGATCGCCATCGCCGTGAACTGGATGAGCGTGAACGTGAGGAGGATCGCGATGAGGCCGGGGATGATGAACGTCGCCGTGCGGAGGTCGGGGTTGTACCAGGGCCTCACGCGCAGGTCGACGGGCGGGCCGGACTCCTTCCAGCCGGCCTTCGCCGCGAGCGTCCGGAGCGAGAGCTGGCTCGAGATGCCGCCCGCGATCGCCATCGCCTGGCTCGCGGTCGTCGTGTCCGAGGCGTTTACGACGAGGAGGGCCTTCGCGGAGGTGCCGCGACGGCGGTTCTTGCCGTAGTCGTGGTCGATCACGAGGCCGACGGAGGCGTGGCCCGCGTCGATCTCGTGGCGCATCTCGGCCTCGGAGCCGACATGCTTCACGATGTCGAAGTACTCGCTCGCCGTCATCTTCGCGACGAGCTCGCGGCTGTCGTACGACCTGTCCTCGTCGAGGACGACCGTCTTGAGGTGCTTGACGTCGTAGTTGATCGCGTAACCGAAGATGAGCGTCTGGAGAACCGGCACCATCACGATCATCCGGAGCGTGATCGTGTCGCGGCGGAGCTGCAGGAACTCCTTGCGGACGAGGGCGAGAAGTCTCGACACCTTCTCCTCCTCACGCCGCCACGGCGGCGGCCGAAGGAGCCACGCGCCGCGCGAGGGAGACGAAGACATCCTCGAGGGAGGGCTCGGCGACGGCCGGCGCTCCGAACCGCGCGAGAAGGCGCATCGCGTCGGGTCCTGCGCCCGGCCGGGCGACGGCGCGCAGCCGCCGGCCGAAGAGATACGCATCCTCGAGGACCGCGTCCCCGCGCACCGAGGCGAGCGCCGCGAACGGCTCGGACGCGAGCTGCACCTCGAGGAGCCGTCCGGAGAGAGAGGCCTTGAGGTCCGCGGGGCGGCCCGAGGCGATCAGTTTTCCGTCGAGGATGAAGCCGAGGCGGTCGCACTGCTCGGCCTCGTCCATGTAGTGGGTCGTGACGAGGACCGTCATTCCGCGGGTGGCCGCGAGGTCGTAGATGAGGTCCCAGAAGAGGCGCCGCCCCTTCGGGTCGACGCCGCCGGTCGGCTCGTCGAGGAAGAGGAGCTCGGGCTCGTGGAGGAGGGCCGCCGCGAGCGCGACGCGCTGCCGCTGGCCGGTCGAGAGGTTCTCGGTCAGCTCGCCGAGGATCGGCTGGAAGCGCAGGCGCGCCGAAAGCGCTCGAATCCGCTCGGCGAGGGGCGCGCGCGAAAGGCCGTATATGGACCCGAAAAAGCGCAGGTTCTCCTCGACGGTGAGATCGAGGTACAGCGAGAACTTCTGGCTCATGTACCCGAGGCGCTTCTTCCAGGCCTCCGTGTCCTTCACGACGTCGAGGCCGCCGAAGCCCGTCGCGGTGCCGGACGTGGGCTCGAGGAGCCCCGTCAGCATCCGGATCGTCGTGGACTTGCCCGAGCCATTCGGGCCGAGGAAGCCGAACACCTTCCCGCGCGGGATCTCGAGCGACACGTGGTCGACGGCGGTAAACGTCCCGAACTTCCGCGTGAGGTTCCCGCAGCGGAGGAGAATCTCCGGAGAAGAGAGAAGAGGAGATTTCTTTGAAGGTGAAGAGGGGAGGGGAGAGTCGCGGTCGCTGAAGAAGACGAAGGCGTCGTCCAGCGTCGGCCCTCCGGGGCGGCTGGCGTCGGAGGGACAAGCCGCGAGAATCTCGTCGCGCGTCCCCGTGGCCACGAGCCGACCCTCGTCGAGGAATCCGATTCGCGAGGCGTACTCGGCCTCGTCCATGTAGGGAGTCGAGACGACGATCGTAAGGCCTTCGCCGTGGAGGGCGTTCAGGACCTGCCAGAACTCTCGGCGCGACACGGGGTCGACGCCTGTCGTCGGCTCGTCGAGGAGGAGGAGCGTGGGCCGCGTCAGGAGCGCGGCGACGAGCGCGAGCTTCTGCTTCATGCCGCCCGAGAGCGCGCCCCCGAGGCGCGTCCCGAAGCGGTCGAGACCGACGCGAGAGAGGAGGTCCCTGGCCCGCGTGGAGGCCTCGGCGGGCGGCACGGAGTAGAGCCGGGCCCGGAGCGCGAGGTTCTCGTCCACGGTGAGGTCCTCGTAGAGCGAGAAGCGCTGGGGGACGAGGCCGAAGGGGACGTCGGCCCGCACGGCCCGGCCCGAGGTCGGCGCGAGGAGACCCGCGACGATCCGGAAGAACGTGGTTTTGCCGGCGCCGTCGGGCCCGATGAGGGCGAACATCTCGCCGCGATCGATCGCGAGGTCGATCCCGTCGAGCGCCGGCCGGCCGCCGAAGCTCCGGACGAGCTTCTCGGCGCGGATCACTTGACGGAGCTTTTCGCGGGGCTCTCCGCGGTCTTGACGCGCACGTCGGCCGGCTGGCCGGGCACGAGCGTCGCGTTCCAGCCCGCGTCGAGGTCGACCTTCGCGGCATACACGAGATTCACGCGCTCGCGCTGCGTTTCGACCGGCTTCGGCGTGAACTCGGCGTCGGGGGAGATCTCCGTGACCTTCGCGGGAAACACCTTTCCGGGAAACGCGTCGACGGTCACTTCGGCGGGGCTGCCGGGACGCACCTTGCCGAGCTGCGTCTCGGGGATGAACGTGCGGACGTAGAGGCGGTCCGCGAAGGCGAGCGTCACGGCGGGCTGGCCGGGGCCGAGGAGGAGGCCCGGCTCGGCCATGCGG
>JAMQPJ010000326.1 GCA_023717585.1 Thermoanaerobaculia bacterium | reverse complement strand
CGCTGTTGCAGAAGAAGACGCGCGGCATCCCAGAGAGCTGCGTGAGGCGCTCGGCGAGAAGCCCCTGCGCCGGGTGGTAGAAGAGATTCGAGACGTGGAGAAGGCGGTTCGCCTCCTCGCGGAGCGCCTTGACGAGCCGCGGATGCCGGTGGCCGAGCGCGTTCACGGCGATGCCGGCGAGGAGGTCCCAGTAGACTTTTCCCTCGGCATCGACGATCTTCGCGCCCTTCCCCGCGCGAGGGTGAAAGGACGTGCGCTTGTAGGTGCCGAGGATGTTTTCGGCGTCACGCTTCTCGACGACCGACGTGGATTCAGGCGGCGGCTGCTGCAAGGCGGGTCCCTCCAATGCCCTCGGACAGCGCCGAGGCGTGGCCGTTCGGTCCTGCGATGACGACCTGCGAAACGCCCGCCTTCACGGCCTCGAGGCAGGCGACGAGCTTCGGACGCATCCCCCCGGCCACGGCGCCGGACGACAGCAGCGCCCAGGCGGAGTCCGGATCGAGCTCCGGCACGAGCTTTCCCTGGGCGTCGAGGAGTCCCTCGACGTCGGTGAGAAAGACGAGCCTCTCGGCCCTCAGCGCCGCCGCGAGCGCGGAAGCGGCGGAGTCGGCGTTGACGTTGAGGAGAGTGCCCTCCCGCCCGAGCGCGACAGACGCCACGATCGGGAGGATGTCGGCGCCCAGGATGGCGCTGATGAGCTTCGGGTTCGAGAAGGTGACCCGGCCGACGAATCCGAAGTCCACGCCGTCGAGGCGGGGATGGAATTCAGCCCACAGGGTCTCGCCATCGGCCCCCGAAAGACCGGCAGAAGTCACACCGAGGGAGCGGAACTCGGCGACGAGCGACTTGTTCACGAGGCCCGACAGAATCGAGACGACGACGTCGAGCGTCTCGGGATCCGTGATCCGGAGCCCGCGGTACGTCTTCTTCGGGATCTTGAGCGCTTGCAGCGACGCGTCGATCCGCTTGCCGCCGCCATGCACGACGACGATGCGCTGCCCGGCGGTCCAGCGCGCCGCGATCGCGGCGAGCGCGCGCGCGCGGAGCGCGGAGTCCTCCAGGAGGCTCCCGCCGAGCTTGACGACCACGGGGCGCCCGGTACGCGTCGCGCTCACGAGAGGCCCTCCGTCTCCGGATGGCCGAACACCCGGTTCATGTTCTGCACGGCCTGGGAGGCCGCTCCCTTGAGCAGGTTGTCGATGACCGAGACGATGACCGCTCGCCGGCCGCCGTGAAGAAGCGCGAATCCGATCTCGGCCCGCGGCGTCCCGACGACGTCGCGGAGTTCGGGCAGCTCGCCCGCCGGCCGCACGCGCACGAACGGCGTCGCCAGATAAGCCCGCGCGAATGCGGCCGTCAGGGCCTCGGGCGTCTGGGGTCTCGCGAAAGCGACGTGGAGGGTCGAGAGGATGCCGCGGACCGTCGGAAGGAGATGCGGCACGAAGACGAACGGCGCCTCCGGTGAAAGGCCGAGGTCCTGCCGCATCTCCGGTTCATGCCGGTGGACGCCGACGCCGTAGGCCTTGAAGTTGCCGTCGAGCTCGGAGAAGGAGTACGCGAGGTCGCTCTTCTTGCCCGCTCCCGAGACGCCGCTCACGCTGTCGCAGACGACCGGCTCACCCGGGGCGAGCAACCCGAGCACGGGCTTGAGCGCGAGGAGCACCGACGTGGCGTAACACCCTGGGTTCGCGACGAGCCGCGCGCCCCGGAGCTCCTCTCCCCGCCATTCCGTGAGGCCGTAGACCGCCTCGGAGAGGAGGGCGGGCGCGGGGTGCTCGAACCCGTACCATTTCGGGTAGTCCGCCGGCTCCCGGAGGCGGAATGCCCCCGAAATGTCTATGACCTTCGCGCCCGACGCGAGGATCTTCGGCGCGACTTCGGCCGACGTCTCGTTGGGCGTCGCCAGGAAGACGACGTCGGGCCGGCTGGCCTCGAGGCGCTCATTGGAGAACGGCTCGGCATCCGGCCCGGCCGCCCCTCCGAGAAGCGGGTGCAGCCGCGCGAAGGGAACCGGCCGCGCGTCCCTGTTTCCGGAGGAGAACACGGACACGGTCTCGGCGCGCGAGTGCCGCGCGAGCAGCACGCACAGCTCCGCGCCGGAGTACCCCGTGGCGCCGAGGACCGCGACCCTCGTCTTTCGCCCGGGATCTTGCTCGGTCATCCGCGCCCCCTTCGGGCGCGTCCCGCGGCGAGGCCGGGCTCCAGGCGGCGCGCCAGCCGCTGGGCGGCCGCCGCCGAGACCGCCGCGAGGAAGATCGTGTCGTCGCCGGCGATCGTTCCGACGGCCCCTTCGAGCGCGGCCTCGTCCAGGGCGCGCGCCACGGGGTGGGCCGCCGCGGGCGGCGTCTTGACGACCACGAGGTTGCCCGCAGCGGCCACGCCGAGAACCCACTCGCGAAGCGCGCGCTCGAGGCGCTCCTCGCGGCGGGCCCGAAGCTCCCCGTCCCCCGCCATCGCATCGCCGCCCGGATCGATGTATCCCGCGGCCGTCTTCGCGAGGCCGAGGTCCTTGAGGTCCCGGGAGAGCGTGGGCTGCGCCACTTCGATGCCCCGGCGCGCGAGGCGGTGCTGCAGCTCCTCCTGCGAGTGCACGGCGCCGTCGCGGATGACCTTGAGGATCTCGTCGCGGCGGCGGAGCGCCGTCGAATGACTATTCACGAGGGTGAATATTCATTCATTCGCGCCGCGCGTCAAGCATTTTCTTTTCGTGACGCAGGGCACGGGGCCCAGGCCTCGCGGGGACTAGAATTGGAGACATGGGACCCGGCGTTTCCCGACGGACCGCTCCGTGACGAGCGGGGCCCGCTCTTTCGGCCCGTTCGAGGCCGAGATCGGGCGGCTGCCGGAGAAGTTGCGCCGTTTTTTCCTGTCCCGTGGCGTGCGCACCGAAGACGACGCCCGCGACCTCGCGCAGGAGACCCTTCTGCGCGTCCTCCAGAGGCTCTCGCGGGGCGAGCTTCTCGATTCGGCGGAGGCGTTTTCGCTCGGGGTCGCCAAGAACGTTTTCTTCGAGTACTGCCGGCGGGTGGCGAAGGCCCACGCTCACGACGGCCTTTCGGGCGCCATCGATCTCGCCGGAGGCGAGGATCCACTCACGGAGGCCCTG
>JAMQPJ010000325.1 GCA_023717585.1 Thermoanaerobaculia bacterium | reverse complement strand
CCGGTGCCGACCGGGTCAATGAAGACAAGATCCGTATCGTCAAGCCACGTGTCGGGGTTGGCCACGAGTTGGTAGGGCGGGGGCGGCATGGCGCCGTCGTCCTGCATTTTGACCCGCTTGGGGCCGAGCGCGCCGAGGTGGAGCCAGACGGAGGAGGAGCCCGGGCCGCCGTTGAACGAGAACATGAGGGGCCGCTTCTCGAGCGGCGCGCCGCCGCGGTCGAGCGTGTAGGCGATGTAGAAAACGTGCGCTTCGAGGTCTCCGGTTTCGCTCCTGAGCGGCATGAGGCCGGTCGTCGCCGTGTACTTCAGGAGCCTCCCGCCGGCGCGCATCTCGTGGCGCGTGACGATCGGCGGCACCTCCTTCTCTTCCTTCTTTTTGTCCTCCTTCTTCGTCTCGGCCGGCTCCGCGGCTTCCGGCGTGGGGGCGGCGGCCGCCGCGTCGGGCCGAGCCGCCCGAGGCTGCGCGAGAAGAACGAGAAGGGGAAGAATGGCGGATGCGGGCATCGCGGCCTCCTGGCTCCAGATCTTTGACCGGGACGAGCGCTTACCGTACATTGCGCGCCGATGAAAAGCGACCCGGAGGGGATCGTCCGTGTCGGCCTGATCGGTTTCGGCACGGTGGGGCGCGCGTTCGCGCGAGTCCTCGCACGCGAAGGCGCCGACCTCGGGCTTCGGCGCGGCGTGAGCCTGTCGCTCGCCGCCGTCGGGACCCGGGGGGCCGCCGGCAAACACGACCCCGGCCTCGGCGCCGGCGTGCGCTGGACCGAGGATCTCGCCTCCGTCGTTTCGGACCCGGATGTGGACGTCGTGGTGGAGCTGCTCGGCGGAATCGAGCCCGCGAACGGCCTCATCCGCGCGGCGCTCGGCGCCGGGAAGAGCGTCGTGACGGCGAACAAGATGCTGCTCGCGCGGCACGGAACGGCTCTTCAGGATCTCGCGTCGGAGAAGGGCGCGGGCCTCGGCATCGAGGCGGCCGTGGCGGGCGGGATTCCGATACTGCGCGCGCTTCGTTCGAGCTTCACGGGCGACCGCGTCACCGCCGTCTCCGGGATTCTGAACGGGACCTGCAACTTCATCCTGACGGAGATGGAGGCGACGGGCCGGGCCTACGCGGAGGTGCTCAAGGACGCCCAGCGGCTCGGGTACGCGGAGGCGGATCCCGCGAGCGACGTCGGGGGCGACGACGCCGCGTACAAGCTCGCGCTCCTCGCGCGTCTCGCGTTCGGGCGCGACGTCTCGGTCGATCAGATCGCGAGGGAGGGCATCACGCGACTCCTGCCCTGCGATTTCGTCTATGCAAAGAGGCTCGGGCGAACCCCGCGCCAGCTCGCGGTGGCCCGCGTCGCGCCGAGCGGCCATCTCCTCCTCTCGGTGAGAACGCACTTCGTCTCCGAGACCTCGCTTCTCGCGAAGGTGACCGGACCTTTCAACGCCGTCGAGGTCCGGGGTGAGAGCGGCGGGCCGTTCGTTTTCTCGGGACGCGGCGCGGGCGGCGATCCGACGGCCACCGCCGTCCTGGCCGACGTCGTGGAGATCGCCCGGGGCGGCGCTCCCGGCGCCCGGAACGCCCCGCCGCTGGGGTTCGCCCGCCTCGAGCCCTGCACGCCCGCGACGTCCGACGAATTCGTGTCGCCGTTCTACCTGAGATTCATCGTGAGCGACCGGCCGGGAATCCTCGCCGACCTGGCCCGGATTCTCGCGGAAAACGGCATCAACATCGACGCCGTTTTTCAGGCTCCCTACGAGGACAAGAGCGCGCTGCCGTTCGTCGTGACGCTCGAGCCGGTTTCGGGCCGGGCGCTCGCGGCGGCGTTCGTCGCCATAAATTCGCTCGGTTTCCACGTGGTCCCGCCGCTCGCGCTTCCGATGACGGAGTAGGCCGGACGCCGGCGCTCCTCCCAGACGAGGAGAGCCGCCCAGAAGCCCACGCGCACCATCGCGAGAAGGAAGAACCCGGCCTGACGGAAGACGAACAGGCCGGCGACGGCGCCGTCCGTGCGGGGATTCATCCTCAGACCGGCGCTCGTGAAGACCACCTGCACGACGGCGAAGAGGGCGAACCAGAGGAAGAGGATTCTGATTCCGGAGACGCGGCGCCCGGCGAGACGCTGTTTCGAGACTCGGTAGGCGCCGCGGGCGTTACGCGCGTCTCCGCGGGCGAGCGCGATGCGCGCGAGGTCGTACCTCAGGCCGGTATTGAAAAGAACGACCAGTCCGCCGACGAGCGCCCACCAGAAGAGCAGCGTCGCGGCGCCGCCGTGGGGCGGCGCGTCCTTCGCGATCCGGTTCAGCGCCGCGCACGGAAGAGCCACGAGGAGCCCGATCCAGAAGAGCGAAGACAGCGCGAAGCGCGCTGCGGCCCAGAGGTTCGGCCGAAACAGCGAGGCCGACTCGGCGACGACGCGCGCGAAGACGGGCCGGGGCCTTCCGTCGACGAGGACGCGCAGCAAGCCGCCCGTGAGAAAGATCTGGAGCAGCGCGAAGACGAGGAGCGCGCCGGTGAACGCGGAGGCGGCGACGGCGAGCCGCGGACCCTGAACGGTGAGGAACGAGCGCGCCGCCCAAGTGTCCCAGCCCTTGACGAGGGCCTCGCGGAAGGGCCCGGTGTCGAGGACCTCGGTCGCAAACCTGAGAGGAAACCACGCGACGAGCGCCGAAACGATCAGCGAGAGCCAGAGGACGCCGGCGAGGCGCCGATGCCGAAGGGCCGCGCCGAGACCGCTCAGGGTCGCGCTCACAGGACCGCCCAGAGGCTCGAGAGAAGGATCTGCACGAGATGCAGGGCGTAGGTGCGGCCCTTGGCGGCGGCGGACGGCCCCTCGTACCTCTTGGTGAACTTCGCGTTGTTCCACGGATTCCGGTCGAGGACGATGCGCCGCCCCGGATCCGCCTCGGCTTTCACGAGCGCCGCCTGCGAGGTCACGTGGAAACGAATCCACGAATCCGCTCCGTCCCAGCTCTTCCTCCACGCCGTGCCGTCCGCGAACGTGAGCACGACCTCCGCGGGCAGGACGAGATCTCCGTCGCGGCCCACCACGACGACCGACTCCCAGGGGCCGTCCTTGCCGTCCTTCTTTGCCTTCTTTACGCCCTTGTCCTCGATCTTCTTCGGGCCTTTCGGGGTCTCTTCGAATCCGAACGGCTTGCCCGCGTCGTCGAAGCCCTTGAACTTCTCGGCCTTCTCGGTGCGGGCCTCGAGGACGGAAACGTCGATGAAGGACGTTCCCAGCCAGACTTTCCGGATGACCTCGGCGACCGCCGGAATGCCGGGCGCGCGCATCGCGTCGAAGAAATCCTCGGACGTGGGGTAGTCGTAGCGCCAGCGCTCGGCGTAGCCGCGGAAGGCGCGCCAGAAGGTCTCCTCGCCGAGGAGGCGCCGGACCTGCTGGATCGCCGTCGCGGGCTGCGGGTAGGAGTTCCGACCGTACGAGCCGCCGCTACGGAACTTCCAGGACGGTGTCACGATGCGGTCGAAGTCGGGCGAGAGGGCCGCCTGCGCGCGCTGCGAATCCTCCTCCGTGTAGCCGATGCCAGGCGGCAGGTCGGTGCTGAGCCCGTATCGGCGATCCACCATCTCGGCTTCCGTGAACGAGGCGATGCCTTCATCCATCCAGCTTTCCTCGAACTCGTTCGAGGCGAGGAGGCCGTACCAGTAACCGTGGGCGAGCTCGTGGATCGTGGTGGACTCCGAGACCCGGACGCGGGAGAAGGGCCATCGCCCGAGCAACTTCGAGGTGTACGTCGTGAAGAGGGTCTGGTATTCCATGCCCGTCGCGCCCGTCCCGTCCTCGGGCGTGTCGACGATCGAGACTTGCGCGTAGGGATACGGGAACGCATGGAGGCCGAGCCACGCGAGCCCCCACTTCTGAGCGTCCTGATGGCGGGTCCACTGGCCCACGTGGTCCGGCTGCATGTAGAAGCGCAGCGCGACCTTTCGGAAGCCTGCCCGGAGCGCCTCGGGCGTGCGGCCGAGCAGCTTCGAGGCCCGCGTCACCTCGGCGTCGGTCAGGTCCTTCTCGGGATCGAAGACTCCTTCCTTGACCACGTACCGCGGGTCGGCCGTGAAGGCGAAGTCGTGAATCGACTTCTGCTCGTACGTGACCGTCTTCTTTCCGTTCGCCCTCGTCTCGTTGACGAGCGCTCCCGCCGCGGCGACGACGAATCTCTCGGGAACCGTGATGGCGACGCGGTAGTCGCCGAAGTCCGCGTAGAACTCCGAGCTCGCGTGGTACTGGTGGCAGTTCCAGCCCGCCTCGGCGCGGCGCCGGCGCCCTTTCGCCTCGAAGACGCCGAGTTTCGGGAACCACTGCCCGAGAAAGAAGAAGTCGCGGACGTAGCCGGCGCGCGCGAAGATCTTCGGGACCTTCGCCTTCCAGCGGATCGAAAGCGCGATCGTCTCGCCGCCCTGGACAGGGCGCGGCAGCGGCACGACGAGGACCGTCCGGTCGTCCGGGTTTCCGTCATCGGGGCTGTCGAAGCGGAACCCTCTCGAGAGGTCGACGCCCTCCCAGGACATCGCCGTCACGTCGATCGAGCCCCAGCCGGCGTCCTTGTCGGGAAAATCGTCCCGCAGCCGTCCGCCCGATTCCCTGAAAAGGGTCGAACGGTTGTTGCGGAAAGCGTTCCAGTAGAGGTGGAAGCGCAGCTCGGAAACCGGGACGTCCGAGGAGTTCGTCCACCTCAGCGTCTCGCGGCCGTCGACCGTCTTCTTCCCGGGGTCGAGCGAGACGACGATGTC
>JAMQPJ010000324.1 GCA_023717585.1 Thermoanaerobaculia bacterium | reverse complement strand
AAGTCGGGTGGTGGAAGCATCGACGGCGAGATCGAAGTGCCCTCCGGACCGGGGGAATTCAAGGCCTGGGTCATCGCCACGGATCGGAGCGTCAACCAGTACAAGGTCGTTCCCCTCACGCTGGGCGGCGACGGACGGACGCTCGCGCTCGAGGTGGACGCCTCGAAGAACCTGACCGTCTCCCTGCGCTAGGCTCTGCCCATGCCCACCCGGCGCGCGGTCGGTCTCGGCCTCCTGGTGTCCGTGCCGATCGTCCTGTCGGCCGGGGGTCCGCCCGCCGCGCCCGCGCCTTTCGGTGAGTCTACGACCGCGCACTCGCGGCGCGGAGCCGTCGCTTCCGCGACGCCGGAGGCGACGGCGGCCGGCGCGGCGGTGCTCGCGGAGGGCGGGAACGCGGTGGACGCGGCGGTCACGATCGCGTTCGCCCTCGCCGTGTCATACCCGCCTGCCGGGAACCTCGCAGGCGGCGGCTTCGCGGTCGGCAGAACGCCCGGCGGCGAGCTCTGGGCGCTGGACTTCCGCGAGACCGCGCCTGCGGGCACGTGGAGAGACAGCTTCCTCGGCGCGGACGGGAAGGCCCGCCGCGGCGCCTCGACGCGCGGCGGCCTCGCGGTGGCGACGCCGGGCACGGTGCGCGGCCTCGAGGCGCTCCACCGGCGCTACGGAAGGCTCGCGTGGACGCGCCTGGTCGCGCCCGCCGTACGCCTCGCGAAGGGCGGCTTTCGGGTCCCGCCCGGCCTCGCGAGGATCTTCTCGACTTACGCCGCGGACCTCGCGCGGGACCCCGCGGCCGCCACGCTTTTCGTTCCCGGCGGCGTCCCGCTGCAGGCCGGCGCGCTCCTCGTGCAGGAGGATCTCGCGCGGACGCTCGAGACGATCGCGGCGAAGGGGGCGGACGCCTTTCACCGGGGTGCCGTCGCGCATCGGGTCGCCTCCTTCGTGCAGGCGACGGGCGGCGTCCTCACGGTGGAGGACCTTGCGGGCTACCGGCCCGAGTGGCGGACGCCGTTCGTCTTCGACGACGGGCGCTTTCGCCTCGTCACGATGCCGCTGCCGTCGGCCGGGGGCTTCCTGCTCGCCTCGATCCTCGGGCAGCTCCAGTTCGCCCGCGGCGCGGTCGACGACCGAGACGCGCCGGAGACGCTCCACCTCGTCGCAGAGGCCGAGCGCCGGGCATACGCGGACCGCAATCGCTTCCTTGGCGACCCGGATTGCGTCGACGTCCCGCTCGCGGCGCTCCTCGCTCCTGCGCGGCTCGCGGCGCTCGGGTTCTCGATCGACCCTGTGCGCGCGACGCCCTCGTCGTCGATCGCGGGCGGGGTCTGGCCGCGCGAGCGCGACGAGACGACGCACTTCGTGACCGCGACGGCCGACGGCGGCGCCGTCTCCGTGACGTATACGCTCAACGACACGCTCGGAAACCGCACGGTCGTGCCCGGCGTCGGCGTCCTCCTGAACAACGAGATGGACGACTTCGCCGTGGAGCCCGGCGCCGCGAACGCCTACGGCCTCGTCCAGGGCGAGGCGAACGCCGTGCGCGCGGGCGCCCGGCCGCTCTCGTCCATGACGCCGCTCGTCGTTCTCGAGGACGGCCGCCCGCGCCTCGTCCTCGGCTCGCCGGGGGGCGGCGTCATCCCGACGACGGTCCTGCAGGTCTACCTGAACGCGGCGCACCGCGGCGAGCCCCTCGGCGAGGCGGTCGCCGCGCGGAGGTTCCACCACCAGCATCTCCCGGACCGCATCGAGCTCGAGAAAGGCGCGTTCCCCGAGGACGTGAAGGCGGCTCTCCGCGCGAAAGGCCATGTCCTC
>JAMQPJ010000499.1 GCA_023717585.1 Thermoanaerobaculia bacterium | reverse complement strand
AAGGTCTACTCGCTCTGGGTCAACAAGATGCTCAAGAGCCGCGAGGAGGCGAAGACCCTCAGGGAGCTGCTCTCCTTCACGAAGAAGAAGGAGGACGACCCGCTCATGACGTACCTCCTCTCCTTCCGCGACCGGATGGAGCACGGCCGCGTGCTCCTCACGGACCCCGAAAAGACCTCGTTCTTCTTCGTGACCTTGCCCGAGGCCCTGCCCATCGCCGTCATTACCCGCTTCATCCAGTGGTTCCACGACTTCGGGATTCCGGTTGGCGGCGTCCTCGTCAACATGCTGATCGACAAGGCCTCCGTCGGCGCCGGGGCGGCCGACTTCGTGAAGAACCGCGTGGCGATGCAGGACGAGCACATGAAGACCGTCTGGGAGAAGTTCGACGGCAGCGTCCGTGCCGTCGTGCCGCTCTACGAAACAGAGATCCGCGGCGTCTCGATGCTCAAGCGCCTCGGCGACGCGATGTTCGCGTAGGGGCTTCTGCGCGCCTCCATACGGCCTCAGGAAGTTTCTGCATGTAGAAACCTCGAAGTTTCTATTTGCAGAAACTTTTCAACGAAAAACCTCGAAAGCTTCTGCATATGGAAGCCTTTGACCGGGCCCCCTTGAGGTCTAATACTAGTTAGAAGGCTAATGGAAGAAGCCGACTCGACATCTGATACTGGACCGTGCTGCCCGCATTGCTTCTCGCCAATTCAAGAGGGCGTTCATTTCTGCCCGCGCTGCGGGCGCCCCCTCACTGGTTTCGCGGCAACGGATCCGATTCAATCAATTCGAACGGAGGGCGAGCTTTATCGCGGGGCCGCCCACACTACGCGGCCCATCGTCCTTGTCGGAATGTGGCTCTTGTCCATTCCGGCACTCCTCACAGGCGTTGTTGGCGTGGCCCTAGCTAAAGAGGGCTTCGTGCTGGCCCTCGTTACCGCCATATTTCTGTTCGGTCTGTACGGCGCAATCCTGTATCGCGTTACGGTCAATTACCAGCGCGCCCGCAAGCAATCCGAAAACCCAGAACGGCTTCATCCTGAGCAACCATCGGGCTCGTAGCGCCTTCTAACCCCTCGTTGCAGCGGACTCGGCGTCAGTCGCTGGCGCTCCTTCCTTCTCGCCGCTGAACTCGATATCGTTAGGCCGCGAGAGCGGAAGAATGGCTACACTGCCGGCAGTGACAAACGGCCGGAAACCGATGGTGTACCTCGCATGACTAAACCAGCAATAACCGGCATTGCGCCATTCTTCATCGTGAACAACGTCCCCGCTGCGTTGGCGTTTTACCGCGACCATCTCGGGTTCACCATAACGTTTCAAGGGCCGGCACCTGACGACATCTTCTTCGGCATTGTCCAGCGCGACGCCGCAATGATCATGTTCAAGGATGTCGCGGTCGATCCAGTGCCGAACTACACCCGCGACGTCAAGAAAGGCGTCGCCCGCTGGGACGCCTACCTCCACGTCCGCGATCCGGATGCGCTCGCCGCGGAGTTCTCCTCGCGCAATGTCACATTCTCCGAACCACTCAAGAATACCGATGACGGCTTGCGTGGATTCGAGCTCAAGGACACTGACGGCTACGTTTTGTTTTTCGGTCGCCCTCGTTGATGACGCCAAATCAGTGGCTACAGGAAGACCCTTTTTCGACGTGTCAAGCAATCCCTAGCTCACTCGTCGAGGCACGCTTGTCGCAGCGGCCTGACCCGTTGTTCCAGCGGACTCGCTACGCTCGCCGCTGAGCTTGATATCGTTAGACGGCGAAAGGGAAACGAGTGATGCGTGCCCGAATGTCACTCCTCGTCGCGGGCGTCTTTGTCGTTTTCGTGTCCGTTGTCGCGGCGTACTACCTTTTGCGTCCGGGCGGCGCATTTCCCTTTGTCGTCGCAGCTCCGTGGAGTCCCGGTGGGGATCCGCATCCATCGGCGATTCTCGACGAGGCGAAGGCCGATGCCACGTCCGGTCGATATGCCGAAGCGCTGGCGAAGCACGTCTGGTTTTTTGAGAACGCCTTGAAGTACGCGCCTTCGATGTCCGGTGTTCGCCTGTCGTTCGCCCTGAGCGACTGGAAGACGCTTTCAGACTCCTATCCTCCAGCACTTGAGAAACTGAAGTCCGAACGAGATGAAGCGGCCGCTAAGGTCCGTGGATCGAAAGACTCTCGTCACAGCTTCAACGACTTCGCATCCATAAACCGGGAACTCTGCGAGGACGCGAAGACCAGAGAGCTCTTTCTCTGGCTGGACGCGAATAGCCCGGCCACGGCTTCGGCCGTATATGACCTCGCCCAGCCTTCGTTGGTCAAGGCGACGGAATACGTCGTCTGTGGCAGGTACCTGGTAGACCCGGATCGCTCTCTTGAGCGGATGGTCTGGTTCTATAGGGAACACCAGAAAACTGCGCGCGACTCTGAATTTCGACGGGAGATGAGCGATTTTGCCGACAAGAGTCTCTCGAATGGCGTCGGTACCCTCATCGCGCTTCTGGTCGTGAACGGTCGGACGGCAGACGCCAACCGAGTCGCCGATGGAGCCATGAAGGTGCGCGATGACACGGCGTTTCGAGCGCGAATCGAGAGCGCGCTAAGAGGAGAAGTGCCACCCCCGTGGCCATGAGGTGACGAGGCACGCTTCGTGTCGCCGTCAAACACCTCATTGCAGCGGACTCGGCGTCAGTCGCTCGCGCTCCTTCCTTCTCGCCGCTGAACTCGATATCGTCAGGCGTCGGAAGAACTGCCTGCTCGAGGTCGCCATATGCCCGATAGGCTGCCAACGCACTTTGAATGTATCGATCCGATACTCCGGGTCGAAGACATGTCGGTCAGCGTTCGCTACTTCGTTGACGTACTCGGCTTCCAGCAGGCAGCCTGGGGAACGGCCGACTTCACGTACGTCGGGCGGGATGGCAGGGGCATCTACCTTTGCCGAGGTGGCCAGGGTAATGCAGGGGCCTGGGTTTGGGTCGGCGTTGGCGACGCCCGCTCTCTATACCGCGCCTACAAGGAGCGCGGCGCAATCATCCGGCAGGAGCCCACGAACCGGCCGTGGGGCCTCGAAATGCAAGTTCAAGATCCCGATGGCAACGTGCTCCGATTCGGATCGGACACAGAGGAGCAACCATAGTTTTCGGAGGCATCTCCTCACAAGCGTCTTGGCGTCAGTACATGCTGCCTAACAACAAACAAAGGAGTAATCCATGGGCACTGTCCGTGAAGTTCGGCGAATCGCGGGTTGCGTCGCGTTGGCGTGGTGTGCGTGGGCATTGGCGAGCGCCACTGCTGCCGCCGAGGAGCCATCCAAAGCACCCAGGCTCTGGGCCGCCGATGAGATGAGGTGGGAGGAAGACAAGCGACTACCGGGTGTGAAGAGCGTCCTGTTGTGGGGAGATCCGCAGACGGGAGAGCACGGAATGCTCAGGAAGTTTCCGGCTGGCTTCGGGCCTCCGCTCCACACCCACGCTTCAGTGGAGCGGCTGGTCGTCATTTCAGGAACGATCTTGGTGCGGTACGCGGGATCTACCGAGAAGAGGCTCGGTCCCGGCTCCTACTCGGAGATTCCTGCCAACACGGCGCACTCGGCGAAGTGTACGAGCGGAGCCGAGTGCGTGTTCGCCCTGATGTCTTCTGGACGTTTCGAGATTAGACCTGTGCCGGAGAAATAGACCTGGCGGAGACTCGACCGTGGAAGTTTCAACCGCCGAGGTTTTTGCCGTTCTTTCACGCGTGGGCGTGCTCCTCAAACAGGACAAGCGCCTGCCAAGCGTGGTCACGCTCGTGGCTGGCGAGTCGCTGGCGACGTCCTGGTGGTCACACCGGAAAGCCCACCTCATCTTTTCGGTCCTGTCCGAGCTATCAGACCATCCGGATGTTCTCTTCACAAAGCTCCTTTACGGCAAGGACACGTTCGTGCATCGCGGTCTCTGGCCGGTATTCCTTGCAGTAGCCACGTCACGCGAACCGTGGCAACGGCGTAACCTCTCCCTGCAAGCTCGCAAGCTTCTCTTGCAGGCAAGCCGGGCAGCGGCGCCGGTGCGCTCCAGCGGACCCGCCGTCAAGGAGCTCGTCTCGAGGCTTCTCGTTCGCACCGAGGAAGTCCACACGGAATCGGGCAAGCATGAAATGGCGGTTGAAACATGGACGGCCTGGGCAGCGCGTGTTGGCGTTGCACCGGTGGAGTCAGTCGCTGAGGCGCGCCAGGCAATCGAGGCGGCATGTCAGGCCATGGGCGCTTCGCTATCGGCGCTTCCCTGGGCGCCGGTCAGGAAAGCCGTTACGTAAGACCGCGTCGCAGCGGACTCGTTACGCTCGCCGCTGAGCTTGATATCGTCAGACAGCACATGTTGAAGAACACGGGCACGCTCTTCGAGTTGATCCAGCGTCTGGATGTGTTTGAAGACAGTGACCGTTCTCATCCACTGGTCATCTACGCGCAGAATGGTGCCCGTGCGAGGCAAGACAGTCCGGCGCGGGTCTGTCCACGAGGCGAAGGGGGCGGTCCTGGCTGTCCCCTCGATCCCTCTCTCTCCGAAGTACTGAGTGTGGAGCAAGCGCGCGAAGCGATCAGAGTGTGGTCTGCATGGCGCCGCGATCTGACGCCCTCGCCCGGGGATCGATTCAACGCGGCGATGTTCTTCTCCTTACACGGCACGTTCTACCCACTCGAAACGGATCGCGAGGGCATGTAGCGTGCGACGCGAAGGTGTCCCGACTGCCGTCTGACAACGCGCTCCAGCGGACTCGCTCGCCCGCCGAGCTTGATATCGTTGGATGGCGGTCAGCTTTTCGGAAGCCGCGCAGGAGAGTTCATGGCAACTGGCCGCAAAGCACCAGAGAGCATCGACGAATACATCGCAGGGTTTTCTCCCGAGGTGCAGGCGATTCTCGAACGGGTGCGGTTGACGATCGGCAAGGCGGCGCCCAGCGCGCAGGAGACCATCAGCTATCAGATCCCGACGTTCACCCTACGCGGCGCTTTGGTGTATTTCGCCGCCTTCAAGAATCACATCGGGTTCTATCCGCCGGTGAGGGGCGATGCAGAATTGAAGAAAGTTCTCTCGCGCTATGCCGGAGAGAAAGGCAACCTGCGATTTCCGCTCGATCAACCGATCCCCTACGGCTTGATCGGGAGAATCGTGAAGCTTCGCGTGAAGCAGAACCTGGCGAAAGCCCCCGCAAAGGGGACGAAGCGAAAGGGCGCGTGAGCGAAGCGCGGGCCGCGATGCGACTTTTCAGCTTCGTTCCCTCTCCCGGCGCGCCGATCCGCGTCGGCGCCCTTTCTCCCGATGGCCGCGTCGTCGACCTCGGGGCCGAGGCGCGCCGCCAGAGCGTTTCTCTCTCGTTCGATCCAGCCGACATGCTGTCCTTGATCGCAGCCGGGAAGAGAGCCCTCGTCGAGGTCCAGCCGCTCGTCGGTAACTCCGCGCCCGGTGGACCGCGTGTCGAGGACGTGCGCCTCGCGGCGCCGATCCCGGTCCCGCGCCGGAACGTCCATTGCGTCGGCTGGAACTACGTCGAGCACTTCGAAGAAGGCAAGTCTCTCCGGGATTCCGGCCAGACGCTTCCCGAGCACCCGGTCTTCTTCACGAAGGGGACGAACGCCGTGAACGGCCCGTACGACCCGATTCCGTACGACCCGCGCGTGTCGACGGCGATCGACTGGGAAGTCGAGCTCGCGGTGATCGTCGGCCGGCGCGGGAAGAACCTCTCCGAGGAAGAGGCGATGGACCACGTCTTCGGATTCTGCGCCCTCAACGACACGACCGCCCGCGACATCCAGCAGAAAAAACACGGCGGCCAGTGGTGGAAGGGCAAGAGCCTGGACGGGCACGCGCCGATGGGTCCCTGGATCGTCACGGCGGACGGCTTCGACTGGTCTTCCCGCCGCCTCGTCTCGCGCGTCAACGGCGTCGTGAAGCAGGACGGGAACACGAGCCAGATGTACTTCAAGGTTCCGCGCCTCCTCGCCGAGCTTTCGCTCGGCCTGACGCTCGAGCCCGGGGACATCCTCGCGACGGGCACGCCGCCGGGAATCGGGCACGCCCGCAAGCCGCCGGAATACCTCAGGCCCGGGGACGTGCTCGAGTCGGAGATCGAAGGCATCGGCGTTCTCAGAAACCCGATCCAGGCGGTCTGATCCAAGAGGCGCGACTTACCGGCCCTTCACGGCAGCCGAAAGCGCCGCCGTGGCGGTGTCGTGCACGGGCGTCTCCACACCGGCCTCGCGCCCGAGCCGCGAGACGGCGCCGCTGAGATCGTCCAGCTCGTTCGGACCCCCGGCCTCGAGGTCGAGGAGAAAGCTCGGCTTCATGCCTCCGCCGAGGGAACCGATGAAGGCGAGGATTTTCGCCTCTTCGTCTTCGGCCATCGACAGGCCGCGGGCGCGCGCCACGGCGAGAACCTCGCGCACCGCGCGCGCGAGGAGCAGCTTTCCGCAGGGGGCGTCGCGCACTGGCCCTATCGGCGTGCGCGCCAGACCACAGGCCGCCGCCATGGAGGCGATGAACGCGAACTTCCGCCAGAGGTCGCCCAGAATGTCCTCGGAGACACGCGCCTCGGCTCCGGCCCCCTGAAAAGCCTCCACGATCCGACGGACCCGCTCGGAGGTTTTGCCCGTTCGCTCGCCGACGGCCACTTTCTGGAAGGGGCTCTTCCGCTCGACGACTCCGGGCCCGACCTTGAGGACGCTGACTTGCGTCAGGCCGCCGAGGACCAGACTTTCGGGCACACCGCGCTCGACGAGCCGATCCATCGCCTCCACGCCGTTCAGGAGCGGCAGGATCGCGGCGCCCGAAGCGGCGAGAAGCCGGGCAGCCGGCGCGACCTCCTCGAGCGAATAGGTCTTCACGGCCACGATCGCGACGTCGCATACGCCGAACGTTTTGGGGTCGTCGGTCGCCTGAACCGCGACGGTGAAGCTCTCCTCCGGGGTCCTGACCTCGAGTCCGCGAGCCCTCAGCGCGTCCAGATGGGGACCCCTCGCCAGCAGGGCGACGGTGTGACCGGCACGGGCGAGAGTGCCGCCGTAGTAGCCCCCGACCCCGCCCGCTCCCAGGATGGCAATCCGCACGGACGCAGTGTATTCCCTGGCGCCGGACATAATCCCGTCGTGCGCGACACGCTTTCTTCGCCTCAGGCCCGAAGCCTGAGCTTCGGCAGGCTTCCGGGCGTCATGGCGATCCTGAACGTCACGCCCGACTCCTTCAGCGACGGCGGGCGCTTCGCGGACGCGGAGGTTGCGGCGGAAGAAGGCGCGCGGTACGCGGACCTCGGCGCGGCGGTCATCGACATCGGAGGAGAGAGCACACGTCCAAAGGGGGCTGCATACGGATCGGGGGCAACGGAGATTCTCTTAGAAAGTGAATTGGGCAGAGTGCTGCCCGTCGTCTCGCGTCTTCGCGCGCTGCGTCCGTCCATCCCGATTTCGGTCGACACGCGGCGCGCCGAGGTGGCGCGCGCCGCCCTCGACGCCGGCGCGGACATCGTGAACGTCGTCACGGGCCTCGACGTTCCGGCTGATCTCCTCGAACTCGTCGCACGGCGCGGCGCCGCAATCGTGCTCAACCATTGCCGCGGCACGCCCTCGACCACCTTCGAAGAATCTTCTTTCCAGGACGTGACACAAGATGTGACGGCAGACCTGGAGAGGGCGCGCGCCCGCGCGATCTCCTCCGGGATTTCCGAAAGCAAGATCTTCCTCGACCCCGGCCTCGGATTCGGCAAGACGCCCGAGCAGAACTTCGCCCTTCTCGGCGCGCTCGACCGCCTCGCGCCGCCCGGCGTGCCGCTCGTCGTGGGTGCGTCGCGGAAGGCGTTCCTCGGAGCGGTCTCCGCCGCTCCCGTGAACGGCCGTCTGCCGGAGTCCCTGGCGGCCGTTGCCGCCTGCGCCGCCGCCGCCCGGACACGCGCCATTCTCGTGCGCGTCCACGACGTCGCCGAGACCATCCGGTTCCTCGCGGTCCTTTCGAGAGCGGAAGACGAGGCCTCGCGCCGCGTCACGTAACATCGAGCGCCAAATGCGAGCACTCTTCGGCACCGACGGCATCCGCGGGGAGGCCGGAGTTCCGCCGCTCGATGCGGCGACGGTCTCGAAGGTCGGAGCCGCGCTCGCGACGTCTCTCGGCCGGCAGGGCGTCTCGGTCCTCGTGGGGTGCGACACGCGGGAATCCTCCGGGAGCATCGTCGCCGCGCTGGCCGGAGGGATCGTCGCGCAGGGTGGCGCGGTGCGTTTCGCGGGCGTCGTCCCGACGCCGGCCGTCGCCTGGCTGACGCGCGAGCTCGGCGCCGACGCGGGCGTCGTCGTGTCGGCCTCCCACAACCCCTGGACCGACAACGGAGTCAAGATCTTCTCGGCGGACGGACGGAAACTCCCCGACGAAGTCGAGCTCGAGATCGAGCGCCACATCGAGGAGGCGAAACCCGCGCCGATGTCCCCCGCCGCCGTCGAGCCCGATCTCGGGCACGCGTACGTGACGCACCTCGCGGGCAGCCTTCCCCAGAGGCTCGACGGCCTGCGCGTCGTCGTGGACGCCGCGCACGGCGCGGCCTTCGAGGTCGCGCCGGCCGCGTTTCGCGCCGCGGGCGCCGACGTCGTCGCGCGGAACGTCTCGCCCGACGGGCGGAACATCAACGAGGGCTGCGGCGCCCTGCATCCCGAGGGAATGGCGCGCGCCGTGGTCGAGACGGCGGCCGCGCTCGGGATCGCACTCGACGGCGACGCGGACCGGATCATCGTGGCCGACGACAAGGGGACGCTTCTCGACGGCGACGACGTTCTCTACCTCTGGACGCTCGAGCTCGAGCGGGAGGGCAGGAAGCCCGAGGCCGTCGTGGGCACGGTGATGTCGAACTGGGGGCTCGAGAAGGCCCTGAAGGACCGGGGGGTCCGCCTCATCCGCGCGGCCGTCGGCGACCGCTACGTCGTCGAGGAGATGGAGAAGACAGGCACCCTCCTCGGCGGCGAGCAGTCCGGACACCTCGTCCGCGCCGATCTCACGACGACGGGCGACGGCACGTTGACGGGACTCCACCTCGCGGCGCTGCTCGCCGCCTCGGGGAAGGCGCTCTCGGCGCAGCCCCGTTTCGTCCACACACCGCAGGTCCTCATGAACGTGAGGGTACGAAAGCGAGTCCCCTTCGACGAGATCCCCGGCTTCGCCGGCGCGCGGCGCGCGGCCGAGGAGCGGATGTCGGGCCACGGGCGGATCCTCCTGCGGTACTCGGGCACCGAGGCTCTCGCGCGCGTCATGGTCGAGGGCGCGGACGCGGCGCTCGTCGACGCCGTCGCCTCCGATCTCGCCGCCCAGATCCGGGCGCGCCTCGGCGCCTGACGCGATGACACGGGCCTTCCCTCTCGAGCCCTCGGACGAGGAGCTGCGCCGCCTCCTCGACGACGCCGTCCGGCGCGTCGCCCTTCACATCGGCTCTCTTTCTTCCCAGCCCGCGGACGGAACCGCCGGGGCCGAGGGAGCCGGCGCGCTCGCGCGTTCGCTGATCGAACGGGAAGCCCCTGAAGACCCCACGCCCGCGGGACCGCTTCTCGACCTGCTGTTCGAGAAAGCGATCCCCGCGAGCTTCAACAACGCCGGGCCGGGATTCCTCGCGTACGTCCCCGGAGGCGGCCAGCCGTACGCCGCCGTCGCGGACCTCATTTCGTCGGCCGTGAACCGGTACGTAGGCGTGTTCGCGCCGGCGCCGGCGCTCGTTCAGCTCGAGACGAACGTGATCCGCTGGCTCGCGCGCGCCGTGGGCTACCCGGAGAGCGCCGGCGGATTCCTGACGTCGGGAGGATCTCTCGCGAACTTCTCCGCCGTCGTCGCCGCCCGGCACGAGAAGCTGCCCGAGAACTTCCTCAAGGGCACGCTCTACGTGTCCGACCAGGGCCACCACTGCATCCGCAAGGCGGCCCTCCTCGCGGGCTTCCCGGACGCGAACGTGCGCGAGATTCCGTCCGACGCGGCGTTCCGCATGCGCCTCGACGCCCTCGCGAACCGCGTCGCGGCGGATCGCGCGGAGGGCTTCACGCCGTTCCTCGTCGCCGCGAGCGCGGGCACGGTGAACACCGGCGCCGTCGACGACCTCGACGCTCTCGCCGATTTCGCCGGGCGGGAGAATCTCTGGTTGCACACGGACGCGGCCTACGGCGGGTTCTTCGCGCTGACCTCTCGCGGCCGCGCGGCCATGAGCGGCCTCCAACGCGCCGACTCGATCGTTCTCGACCCGCACAAGGGCCTGTTCATGCCGTACGGCACGGGCAGTCTCCTCGTGAAGGACCCCGCGGCGCTTCGCCGGTCGCACAGCGTCAGGGCGCACTACATGCCCGGCATGCAGGACGACCCGGACTGCGTGGACTTCTGCGAGATCTCGCCGGAGCTCTCGCGCAACTTCCGGGGACTCGCCGTGTGGCTGGCCGTCAAGCTGTGCGGCCTCGCGGCTTTCCGCGCGTCGCTCGACGAGAAGCTCGACCTCGCCCGGGAGGCGGTCGAGGCCGTACGGGAGATCCCCGGCATGACGATCGTGGCCGAGCCGGAGCTCTCCCTCTTCGCCTTCCGCCTCACGGTTCCGGGCGCGTCGCGCGCGGAAACGAATCGCCTGAACCGGGACCTCCTGGACCGCGTGAACGCCAGGCAGCGGGTGTTCCTGACGGGCACGCTCCTCGGGGAGGACTTCGCAATCCGCATGTGCATCCTGAGCTTTCGGACCCACGCCGATCGCGTCCACATGGCCCTCGAGGACCTCCGCGGGGCCGCGCAGGAAATCGCCCATGCCGCCCCGAAGGAATAATCCGGCCGCAAAACGCATTTCCTAGGGAGGCCATGACCTCCATGAGACGACGCGATTTCCTCACCCTGACGCTCCATTTCCTCGCCGGCGCCGGCGCCCTC
>JAMQPJ010000482.1 GCA_023717585.1 Thermoanaerobaculia bacterium | reverse complement strand
TGAAGGCCAGCGCGGCGAGCACCATGTAGCCGCCGTAGCTTCCCCCGATGATCCCGACCTTGTTCGGGTCGACGTAAGGAAGGCCCTGGAGGTACTTCATCCCCTCGATGCAGTCCCAGAGGGGCTCCCGGCCGTGCTTGTGATCGTCGGCCGTGTAGAAGGACTTGCCGTAGCCGGAGCTTCCGCGGTTGTTGATGCCGAGGATGGCATAGCCGTGGTTGACGAGGTACTGGATGGAGGCGCTGTACTGGCGGCGCGTCTGGCCGCCCGGGCCGCCGTGGACCCACACGAGCGCGGGGACCTTCGCCTGCGGTCCGGCCTGCCAGGGCTTGTAGAAGATGTTGGGCACTTCCATGCCGTCGAACGACTTGAAGCGCACGACCTGGGCCTCGACGAGGTCCTCGGGGTCGATGTCTTTGGACATCGTGTCGGTCAGGCGCACCGGGGCCTTGCCGTCGAAATCGTAGACATAGAGGTTGTTGGGGCCGCGGTCTCCGTCGAGCTGGAAGGCGAGTTTCGCCTCGTCGCGCGAGACACGCACTGCGGAGATCTCTCCCGAGGGGAACGGCGGGAGCGCCACGGGAGCGCCTGTCCTGCCGTCGTAGATCTTCAGAACGCTGCGCCCGTCCTGGTTGACCGCCGAGAGGCGGTACTTCCCGTTTCGCGAGAAGAAAGTCCAGGCGATGTCCCAGTCCGCCTTTTCGACGTCCTGCGACCTTCCGGTCGAAAGCTCGTAGCGCCGGACGCGGTCGAACTCCGAGCCGTCGTTGGTCAGGTAGTAGAGCCACTTCGAGTCGGGATCGAAGGCCGCGGGCTCGTAGCTCGCGATCCCTTCGTGCTTCGAGATCGGGGTCATGGCCTTCGCTGCGGCGTTCCAGAGATAGATGTCGCTGTCGGCGGTGGTGTTGATCTTCTGGAACGCGAGCCACTTGCCGTCGTCCGAGATGGCTCCGAAGTCGTAGCCCGTGTCGTCCTGGTAGGCCATCGTCCGGGCATACGTCTTCGTGTCGTAGCGGTAGAGGTCGAAGAAGCGCGGATCCCGCTCGTTCGAGCCGACGTAGAAGGCCGATCCGTCGCGGGTCCACCTGGCGAAGATCGCCTTGAGCTTCTCGCCGGGTGTCAGGTCTTTCTCCTCGCCGCTGAGCGTCTGCACGTAGAGGTGATTGAGCTCGTTGCCTCCCTGGTCGCGCGTGTAGAGAAACCGGTCGTCGGCCGGAAAATAGGAGACGGCAACGGTCGTGTTCGAGCCCGACTTCGTGAGGGCCGAGGGCGCGCCCCCCGCGGTCGGTACCGCATAGACGTTGACGATGCCCGTCGCGTTGGAGGAAAAGAGGAGCTTCTTCGCGTCGGCCGAGAACGAGGCGCCGCTGATCGCCGTCGTCGCCAGGAACTGCTCGATCGTGTACTCCTTCGAAGGTCGCCGGATTGGCTCGGCCGCCGGTGCGAGGGGGGCCGTGAGCAGCAGGGCCCCGGCAAGGAAACCGCGGGTCATCGTTCGCATTCGAACCTCCGTTCTGCAGTACGCATTCAGCCGGCGCGTGTTCCGTCGGGGATTGGGCGTTCCGGAACGGCGAGAGCCGGCGCTTGCCCGTCGGCGTAGCCGAGGTCGAAGAGCATTCCCTCGGAGAGCTCGCCCATCATCCGGCGGGGCTCCAGATTGACGACGAAGAGCGCCTGGCGGCCGACCAGCTCCGCCGGGTTCGCGCGCTCCTGCTTCATCCCCGCCAGGATCCGCCGCCGGTGGTCGCCGAATCCGACCGTGAGGCGCAGCAGCTTGTCGGACTTCGGCACCTCCTCGACGGCCTCGATCGTGCCGACGCGGATGTCGATTGCCTCGAGCGCGGAAAAGGGGACCGCCGGCTTCACCGGAACGGGCGTCATGCCGTCTCCTTCGAGATCTCCGCGACCGCCGCGGCGATGTCCTCCAGCCCCTCCTCCATGCGGTCGCGGTGCGTGCGGAAGGAAAGGACGCAGATCCGGATCGCGTAGCGGCCGCGCAGGAGCGTGCCGGTGAGGAAGACGCGCTTGCGGGCGTTGATGCGCGCGAGCAGCCGGCGGTTGCGTTCGTTTTCGCCGGCGAGCCCGAAGGCCACGATCGAAAG
>JAMQPJ010000475.1 GCA_023717585.1 Thermoanaerobaculia bacterium | reverse complement strand
CGAGGGTGAAAAAGGCCGAGGAGTCGGCCCAGCCGCGGGCCGGGGCCGAGGCGGCCCGGGGTGGCGCGACCACGAGAACGAGGCTGCCCCTCCGCTCGAGGAGCGTCACGGGCGCGCTCGCGGCGACGCGACCGCCGCGCCCGAACCGGTCGGCCGGCGTCTCGCCGAGGACGACCGAGCGGAGAGCGACGAGGTCCTTGCCGTCCGGTTCGGCACCCTCCGGCACGGCGCCATGCGCGATCGCCGCGAGGACGAGAGGAGCGGCGAGGAGGCCGAGAAACGCGAGGAGCCTGAGGATCGGGGCGACGTAGCGGCGGACCATGTGAACCTCCCGGCGCGGGGTCTTCTTCGCGCCTGCCAAAGGCGTTTCACGGTTCATGCCGCGAGCGTCCCCGCGATCTGCGCGTTTCCTGTAATGAGCAGATTATGCATTACGGAGTATTTTGCTTAGAAAAAGAGATAGCACGGATTCGCTGATTGGTGCGGACGTTCGCGCGAGGGGCGGCATCGTTCGTGAACTCGTCCGTCCATCGCGGCTCTTCGCCGCGAAAGGAGACCACGATGAACGCCGACTACCCGCGGCCGCCAGAACCCCCCGAACCGCCGAACTCTCCCTCTTCCTTTTCTAAGAAAATCCTTCTCTCCCTTCTCCGTTCCCTGGAGCGCGTGCCCATGCGCCCGATCCTCCTCGGCGCGGTCCTTCTCTTCGCGCTCTGGTCCGGCGCCCGCTGGGTCGAGCGCGGCTTCCAGTCCGTGGCCCCCGGCGAGGCCGGCCTCGTCGTCAGCAAGTTCACGGGCGCGACCCGCGTCGTGTCTCCGGGCAGCCACTTCCTCCCGGCCACCTTCTACGTCCTCACGCGCATGCGCGTGTCGGACCAGCTCCTGTCTGGCCGGGCGGCTACGTTCAACGTGCCGACGAAGGACGGATTCACGGTCGGGCTCGTCATCCAGGCGCGGTGGGCGCTCGACCGGGGCCAGCTGCTCTCCCGCTGGGCGGGGCTCCCCGCCGATCCGGGCACGGAGGTCGTCGGGCCCGTCCTCGCGTCCGCGTTTCGCGCCCTCGCGCCCGAATACGACGCGACGTCGCTCCTCGCGAGCAAGCGCGAGGAGCTGGCGTCCCGGGCAGCGAAACAGGCCGCCGAGCGCCTCGCCGAGGCCGGCATCCTCCTCAAGGACGTCCTCGTCGGCGATCTGAAGCTGCCGGCGGAGTTCGAACGCGGCCGCCTCGCACTCCTCGAAGGAACGCAGCTCCTCGAGCGCACGGAGGCGAACCTGCGCCTCAAGAAACAAGAGGTCGAGCAGCAGCGCCTCGAGGCGGAGGCCCGGAAGGCGCGCTCCGACAAGGAGGCCGAGGCTCTCGCGAACAGGCGCCTGATCGAGGCGAAGGGCGAGTCGGACGCGATGGCCTGGGTGCTCCCGCTCAAGGAAAAGCAGGTTCGGACGATCGAGCTCGAGGCCGAGGCGCAGAAGGGCCGGAAGCTGAAAGAGGCCCAGTCGCAGGCCGAGACGATGAAGATCCACGCCGAGGCAGAGGCTTCGCGCAGGCGGACGATGTCGGACGCGGAGGCCTACGCGATTCGCCAGACCTCGCTCGCGCAGTTCGAGAACCTCAAGCGCGAGGTGGAGCTCATCCAGGCGAATCCGACATGGGTCCAGAAGACGCTCGCCGAGAAGCTGGGCGACAAGGTGCAGGT
>JAMQPJ010000468.1 GCA_023717585.1 Thermoanaerobaculia bacterium | reverse complement strand
TTTTCGATGGCCGCCCACACCGCCCACGCGGGCGCGCTCGCGCGCCTCGTTCTCGCGCTTTCCTCGGGCGACCTCGCGGCGGCGGGCGCGTGCCTTCTCGCGGACCGGCTCGTGGATCCGAACCGCCTGCCGCTCGTTCGCGGTGGCCGCTCCGCGCTCGACGCCCTTCTCGCCGCCGGCGCCTACGGCGCCTGTCTCGCGGGGGCCGGGCCGTCCCTCGTCGGCCTCACCGAGGAGTCGAGGGACGCGGAAAGGATCGGCCGCGCCGCGGTGGCCGCGTGGAAACGCTCGGGAGTCGAGGCCCGCGCCCGCATCCACAGGCTCGACCGCCGGGGAGCCCGCCTCGTCCCACGCGCCTGGAGGAGAGATTGAGCCGCGCATGAAGGGCCTGTCTTCCCTCAAATGCGTCGCCTGCGGGGCGTCGTTCCCGCTCGCCGAAGCGCGCACGGCCTGTCTTGCGTGCGGCTCTCTCCTCGACGTCGTCTCGGACCTCCACGCGTTCGGCCGGACGGGGTCCGCGTGGCAGGACCTCTTCGACAGACGACGCGCGGCGCCGCATTCGGAAGCGTCGCGGCCCTTCGAGACGAGCGGCGTGTGGCGCTTCCGGGAGCACGTGCTCCCGGACCTTCCGGAGAGCGGCATCGTGAGCAAGCCCGAGGGCGCGACACGGCTCTACGCGGGCGGCGCTCTCGGCGAGGAGCTTTCCCTCGCGCGGCTCTTCCTCAAGCACGAAGGCGAGAATCCGACTCTCTCCTTCAAGGACCGCGGCATGACGGTGGGCGTGTCGTGGGCGCGCGCCTGCGGATTCCAGACGGTCGCGTGCGCCTCGACCGGCGACACGTCGGCGGCTCTCGCCGCGTACGCCGCCGCCGTGCCCGGCATGCGGGCGGTCGTCCTCCTGCCGCAGGGAAAGATCACGGACGAACAGCTCAGCCAGGCGCTCGCGTGCGGGGCGACGACGCTGGGCCTCGACACGGATTTCGACGGCTGCATGCGCCTCGTCGCCGAGCTGACGGCCGCGCGGCCCGTTTTCCTCCTGAACTCGAAGAACGCCGTGCGTATCGAAGGGCAGAAGACGATCGGGTGGGAGGCCGTTCAGGATCTCGGCTGGCGCGTGCCCGACTGGATCGTCGTGCCGGTCGGAAACGCGGGCAACCTCTCGGCGATCGGGAAGGGTCTCCGGGAGTGGCTCGACCTCGGCGTGATCGGCAAGAAGCCGCGGCTCGCGGGCATCCAGGCCTCGGCCGCGGATCCCTTCTACCAGTCGTACCGGAAAGGCTTTTCGGAGCGCGTCACGCGCGTCGCGGACGAAACGGCGGCCTCGGCGATCCGCATCGGCGCGCCCGTGTCGCACCCGAAGGCCGAGCGCGAGATCCGCTTCTTCGACGGCGTCGTGGAGAGCGTCACGGAGACCGAGCTCCTCGACGCGTTCGCGCTCGCGAACCGCCACGGCTTCGCGATCTGCCCGAACTCGGCGGTCGCGCTCGCGGGAGCTGCGAAGCTGCGGCAGGCGGGCGCCATCAAGAAGGACGACCTCGTCGTCGTCGTCGCGACCGCGCACGCGCTGAAATTCTCGGGAACGATGTCTCGATATCACCGCGGCGGCGGGCGCCTCGCGAACCCGCCGCGCCTCCTGCCGGCGACGCTCGACGCGATCCTCGCGGCGCTCGGCTGACGTCGTCCGGCGCGACGGGGGCGGTCCCCTACGAGACGTTGCCCGACTGGCTCTCGCGCGCGAAGCTGCGGATGAGCATGAGCGTCGTCGTGCCGATCTCGAATTCCGTGCGGTTGTCGAGCTCGGCCCGGTTCACGCGCTGATCGTTCACGTAGGTGCCGTTCGTGGAGTTCAGGTCCACGACGAAGGTGTGCTCGTCCATCACCTCGATCGCGGCGTGCTGGCGCGAGCACTGGATGTCCGCGACGACGATGTCGGCGTTCGCGCGCCCGATGACGACGCGTGGCTTCGAGATGTCGAAGATCTTGCCGGCGTCCGGCCCGGAGATGCACGCGAGCGAGTAGCGGAACGCCGTCGGGAGCCGGAGCCGCCGCTCGGCGGCGAGCGACTCGGGGATGCCGACCTTGTCGGTCGTCCGCGCGGGATGGCTGCCGGTCGGCGGCGGCGCGGTGGCGTCGGGGGCCGTGGCGCCGGCGAGCGGGCTCGCCGCCAGCACGTCCTGCATCGCCATGGCGCGGGCCGGCGCGCCCGGCATCTGGCGCTTCCGTTTCGAGGCCTCCGTGAGGGCGGTCTCGTCGAGGGCGAAATCGTCCGGGCCGGGGATCCGTCCCTTTCCGGACTCGTTGACCGACTTGCCGGACGGCGGGGGCTGCACGACGGATCCCGGGGACGGGTTCCGGATCTCGAAGACGTTCGAGCAGCGCGT
>JAMQPJ010000463.1 GCA_023717585.1 Thermoanaerobaculia bacterium | reverse complement strand
GACGCGAACCCTCTCACGAATGAGCTCCTCACGCATGCCGAGCCCATCGAGGGCGACTGCCGGCTGTACGGCCACCTGCCTTATTACGTGGACGGGTTCATCGGCCCGGGCTGGACGTGCGTCGGCGACGCCGGCGGATTCCTCGATCCCTTCTACTCGCCGGGCCTCGACCAGATGGCCTTCTCGGTCTATTCGCGCGTCGGCCTCATCCAGAAGGCCCTTTCGGGCGCCACCTCGGACGAGAAGGCGAAAGAAATGGCCGAAGCAATGGCCACGGACTACGAGCTCCACAACAAGCGCTACGCCCGCTACTTCACGTTTTTCTACGAGGCGATCTTCCGCGACAAGTACTACGTCATGGGCGACTACGACACGATGACGACGGCGTTTCTGATGGACACGGCGCTCTACTACCTCGCGGCCGTCATTCCCGTGTATCGCTGGTCGTCCGAACGCCTCGGCGTTCCGCCGTACTACCAGGACGGCTCGGAAATCGCGTTCTACCCGATGCGCTTCTACAGCCGGCGTCTCGTCGCGATCGCCAGGAGGAAGAAGGCTCTCGGGATCTACGGAAACCACAACGCGGGCCGCCGCCCCGGCTTCGTCGGCTTCTCGGTTCGGAGCGCCGCATGGGTCATGCTCGGGCACGGCCTCGCGCGGTGGGCAAAGGCCGAGCTCGCGAACGCCTGGTCCTACCTGGTCAAGCCGACGCCGATCGGCGGACCCGTCCCGAACCTTCCGCCGAACCAGGCGCGACGGGCGGCCTCCGTGGCGCCGCTCGCGCCGGCGGTTGCATCAGCTCCCGCGGACAGGACCTAGGACGAAGGGTTGAAGCGTCTCCTGCCTTTCTCCGCGGCGGCGGCGCTGGTCGCCGCCTGGTTTCTGGCCGCGCACCGGCAGACCTCGGGGCTTTTCCCCGATCCGGCGCAGGTCCTGCTCGGTCTCGGGGAGCTGCTCCGCCGCGGCCTTCTCGCGAAGTACGTCGTGGCTTCCCTCTATCGGGTCAGCTGGGGCTATCTTCTCGCCGTCGTCACGGCGATCCCGATCGGGCTCCTCCTCGGCTGGTATCGGCGGGGAGAGCAGGCGTTGAATCCCCTGCTCCAGGTCCTGCGTCCGATTTCACCGCTCGCGTGGATCCCGATCTCGATCCTCTGGTTCGGCGTCGGCGACATGGCGGCGATCTTCCTGATTTTCCTCGCCTCCTTCCTTCCGCTCGTGGTCGCCTCGATGAACGCGGTCCGGAACGTGCCGCCCACGCTGCTCCGCGCCGGCCGCAACTTCGGCCTCTCGAACCGGCGCATCCTCACGGGCGTGATCCTGCCCGCTTCGCTGCCCCAGCTCATCGTCGCGCTCAGGATCTCCCTCGGCGTCGCGTGGCTCGTCGTCGTGGCCGCGGAGATGATCGCGGTCAACTCGGGCTTAGGCTTTCTCATCGTCGACGCGCGCAACGCCGGCAACCGGTACGACCTCGTCGTCGCGGGGATGGTGATGATCGGGCTCATCGGGCTCGTCCTCGACGTCTCGATCCGCCAGCTCGAGAAGATGAAGGCGCTCAAGTGGGGGTACGGATCGTGACCGCGCCGGCTGCTCCCAAGGTGAGCGTCCAGGCCGTCTCGATGCGCTTCCCGACGGACGGCTCCTCGATCGAGGTCCTCACGTCCATCGACCTCGAGGTCGAGGACGGTGAGCTCGTCTGCATCCTCGGGCCCTCGGGCTGCGGGAAGTCCACGCTCCTGAACATCGCGGGCGGCTTCCTGCGGGCGACGTCCGGCGAGGTCCTCATCGACGGCCAGCCCGTCACGGGCCCCGATCCGCGCCGCATCTTCGTCTTCCAGGAGCGAGGCGTCTTTCCGTGGCTCACCGTGGACGGCAACGTCGGATTCGGTCTCTTCGCGCTGACCCCGAAGGAGCGTGCGGAGCGCGTTGCCTACTACGTGAAGCTCGTCGGGCTCTCCGGGTTCGAGAACGCGTACCCCCAGGAATTGTCCGGCGGCATGAAGCAGCGGCTCGAGGTCGCGCGCGCGCTCGCCGTGAATCCCGACGTGCTCTTTCTGGACGAGCCCTTCGGCGCGCTGGACTCGATCACGCGCCTCGTGATGCGCAGCGAGCTCCTCCGCATCCGCCGCGCCGAGAAGAAGACGATTCTCTTCGTGACGCACGATATCGACGAATCCGTCCAGCTCGCGGACCGCGTCGTCGTCATGTCCGCCCGGCCCGCCACGATCCGCCGGATCGTGGACATCGAGATGCCTCATCCGCGGGACCTAAGCTCTCCGCGGTACATCGAGCTGCGCGACCTTCTGCTCGGGGAGATCGGCCTTGCGCATCAGGTTTGACGCCGGCCGCTTCCTGCTGCCTTTCGGCACGGCCGCCCTCGCGATCGCCGTCTGGGCTCTCGCCGTGCGGTTCAGCCGCACGAACGTGTTCCCGTCGCCGCTCGGTGTCCTGCTCGGCCTCCAGGAGCTCCTCGGCAAGGGCGTCCTCGGGCACTACGTCGGCGACTCGCTCCGGCGCGTCGCGACGGGCTACTTCCTCGCCCTCGTCCTCGGCATCCCGGCGGGCCTCGCGCTCGGCTGGCATCCGAATCTCGCCTCGGCCTTCAATCCGATCATCCAGATGGCGCGCCCGATCAGCCCGCTCGCGTGGATGCCGCTCGCGATCCTGTGGTTCGGGGTCTCGGAGGCGGCGCCCGGCCTTCTCATCTTCCTCGGAGCCTTCTTTCCCATCGTCGTCGCCTCGATGAACGGCGTGAAGAGCGTCCCGTCGATGTATCTGCAGGCGGGCCGCAATTTCGGGCTTTCGACGCCGCGGCTGCTCGCGCGTGTCGTCTTCCCGGCCGCGCTGCCGCAGATCCTCGTCGGACTCAGGATCGCGCTCGGCATCGCGTGGATCGTCGTCGTGGCCGCCGAGATGATCGCGGTCGACTCCGGGCTGGGCTACCTCATCATCGACTCGCGAAACGCGGGCAAGCGTTACGACCTCGTCGTCGCCGGCATGCTCCTCATCGGCGTCATCGGCCTCGCGCTCGACCTGCTCGCCCGGCGGCTCGAGCGGCTTCGGACCGTGCGCTGGGGCTTCCAGGGGGAATCGGCATGACCGGCCCGAAGCGCATGCCGAGGCGCATTGCCTTCGGCCTCGCGGCCTGGCTCCTCGTCGTCACCGCGCTGCACGCGGTCCTCAACGTGAACTGGGCCGTCCTCGCGAACGACTTCATCGCGCCCGACAAGCGAAAGCTGAACGTCGCCTACATCCCGGTGACCTGCCACCTCGCCTGCCCCGTGACCGACTACATCTCGAAGTTCTCGCAGGAAGGCGAGCTCTTCATCCCGCGGATGTTCCAGGGCTTTCCCGAAATCAAGGAAGCGCTCATCGCGAACAAGATGCAGGCGGCGTTCATCGTCGCCCCGATGGCCATCGCACTGAAGGCGCAGGGCGTCGGGATCCGCATCGTGTACCTCGGACACCGGTACGGCAGCGCGGTCGTCGTGAGGAAGGACGGCCCCGTCAGGACGTTCCCCGACCTCAAGGGGCGCACGATCGCGGTGCCGAGCCGCTTTTCCGACGAGCGGCTCATCGTCTTCCGCGTTCTCAAGAAGTACGGGATGAAGCCCTCGGACCTCAGGATCGTCGAAATGGCGCCCCCCGACGTGACGGGCGCGCTGGCTGCGGGCGCCATCGATGCCTTTTCCATGGGCGAGCCGTTTCCCTCCCAAGCCGAGCTCGGCGGCTACGGCCGCGTCCTTTTCCACGCGCGCGAGCACTGGCCCGACTACATGTCGTGCGTCCTCGTCGTCCGCGAGGACGTCATCGCC
>JAMQPJ010000434.1 GCA_023717585.1 Thermoanaerobaculia bacterium | reverse complement strand
CGAGCCGACGGTGAACAGCAGGAGAAACGCCGCGATGCCGAGCAGGTAGC
Organism: Thermoanaerobaculia bacterium; assembly: GCA_023717585.1. Classification (GTDB taxonomy): domain Bacteria; phylum Acidobacteriota; class Thermoanaerobaculia; order UBA5066; family UBA5066; genus Fen-183. Next base: position 1,916 of record JAMQPJ010000434.1, on the reverse strand, counting down.
GCGACCTCGCGAAGAGCGTCAGGCCCGAGAAAGCGCCGCTGCCGGGAGGGACGCCGTCGCCCGCCTCGGACGCGCGCTCTTTCGCTCCGGCATCGACGCGATAGACCCGTGCGAGCCTGTGGAGACAGAGGACGCCGGCCTCGAAAAAGCCCACCGCCACGAGGAGGAGCGGCAAGGGGCCGATGCGGCGCGCGAGCGCGACGGTGACCAGTCCGCCCGCGATGCCGCCCACGGTGCCGCCGAGGCCGATGAATCCAAAGAGCCGCTTGGCCTGCTCGGAGCGGAAGAGGTCGGCGAGGAATCCCCAGAAGACCGACACGACGAGGAGATTGAAGACGCTCGCATAGACGAAAAAAAAACGTCCGGCGGCGAGCTGCGGCGCGCCGTGGAGGCACGTCAGCAGCCCGAAGAACACGACGAAGCTCGCGGCGAAGACGTGCATGACCGCCGGCACGAAGACCCGCCGCGGCGTGCGCGCGACGAGGGCTCCGAAGAGAGGGTTGACGACGAGCGTGCCGGCCAGCGTCCCGAAGAAGAGCCAGTTCAGCGCGAAGCCGCCACCGGCGGAGGCGCCCATCTCGTCGCGGAGAGGCCGGATGACGTAATAGCCGCCGAGGATGAAGAAGAACGAGAGCGCCGACCACACGAGGCCGGCACCCTCGCCCGGCTCCACCCGCACGAAGCGGGAAAGGGCGTTCCGGGTCTCCACGCCCTCAGCCGGCCTTCGGAGCCTTTTTGGCCTGAGCCTCGTGCCAGGCCGCGAGGACGGCCTTTTCGCGCTCTTCGCTGAGGCCGCTTTTCAACCTGGCCGTCCGCTCCCTGGGGAGCGTCCTCCACCAGTCGAGGGTGTCCTTCGCGGTCGCCCTGATCGGCCGGAACGTGAGACCCTTCGCGACGGCGCGCGCGTTCTTGACGAGGCCGCCGCCCGCATCGGTGCCCTCGGGAGAGGTCCACACGGGGAGGTCGCTCCACTCCTCGACCTTCTGGGCCTTCAGGAACGCCGCGTCCACCCAGGTGAAGCGCGCGTCGCTGCCGCCGGCAGCCTTGCAGGCGTCGAGCATATCGCCAACGCGGATCGGGGCCGAAGTCGCGTTGAAGACCCCGAAGGTCTTCGTGTCGATCGTCTTCACGATCCAGAGTGCCAGGTCGCGCACGTCGATGAACTGGACGGGATCTTCGGGCCGGTTCGGCGCGAGAACCTCTCCCCCTTTCGCCACCCGGACGGGCCAGTACGTAAAGCGGTCGGTGCCGTCGTTCGGCCCGACGATGAGGCCGGGGCGCACGTTCGTGACGCGGCCGGGCATGGCGGTTTCGGCGGCCGCCTCGCACGCCGCCTTGAGTCCGCCGTAGGTCTCTTCGGTCACCTTCTCGACGGCGGGGTCCTTGAGGACGGCGACGGGAGCCGTTTCGTCGACGCCCGGCTTGCCGAGATCCGCGTAGACGGAGATGGAGGACACGAAGACGTACTGTTTCGCCGACTTCCCGAGGAGCGCCGCCGAGTCGCGCACCTGGCGGGGGAAGTAGCCGGACGTGTCTACCACGGCGTCGAAGGAACGCCCCGCGAGGGACTTGAGGTCGCCGTTCCGGTCTCCCTGCAGCTTCTCGAGGTCCGGGAACAGCCCCGGGTTCGTCTTGCCTCTGTTGAAAAGCGTGATCGTCCAGCCGCCGGCCTTCGCGGCTTCGACGATCTCGGGCCCGAGGAAGCGGGTTCCCCCGAGGATCAGGAGGGTTTTCCGGGGATTCGTCCCGGCGAACAGCGCCTCCGGCCCGAAGGCGGCTGCGGCAGCGGCGGCGGCTGCTGCCACGCCGGCATCTCTCACGAACTCGCGTCTCGTCGTCATGTTCGCTCCTGTGACCCGGGAGTACGAATCCGAGCGGGCGAGGTTGCGTTTCAGGCGGCCCCGTCCTCAAGCATG
>JAMQPJ010000315.1 GCA_023717585.1 Thermoanaerobaculia bacterium | reverse complement strand
GAATGCGAAGCTGGTGCATGCGGCCCGTCTCAGGCACGAGCTCGACGAGCGCGGTGGCGCCCCTGTCCTCGAGCACTCGATAGCGCGTCGCGGCCTGGCGGCCGGCAGGATGAATCGCGGTCCGGCCGGGCGGCGGCAGCGGCTGGATCGCGAGCACGCGGCGGCCCGAAAGGAGGTGTCCCGCCCGCGAAGCGCCATAGGCCGCCTTGACGGCTCGCTTCAGCAGGTCTGGCCGCGACGTGCGGTGCTCGAGCAGCAGAGCGTCCACGCGCCCCTCGGGAGGAGCGGGAACACCCCGCGTGACGGCGAGGTAGGTCTTCACGACGCTCGTCGGCCAGGCCGCGTGCGCGGCGCGGAGCGCGTCAGGCGTCTTTGCAAGGAGGAGGACGCCCGACGTCTCCTTGTCGAGCCGATGGACGAGCGCGATCCCGGCGCCGAACTCGTCGCGCAGCGCGCCGAGGAGGCCGCCCGGGCCGTGTACCGCGATTCCGGGCCGCTTGTCGACGGCGAGATACGCGTCTGCCCCGGGCGGGGACGGGAGGAGCGTCGCCGCGCGCGCCGTACCCGACGGGATCACGGAGCCCGGAAACGCAGCGCCGAGAGGATGACGGCGAGGCTGCCCGCGATGTTCGCCGCCATGCCGATCACGATCGGAGTCTGGTGGAAGCGGATTCCGTAGAGGAGGTAGATGACCTGCCCGCCCAGAAACATCGCGTACGTGAGCACGGAAACGTCCTCGGAGCTCTTCCGCCGCCAGAGGCGCGCGGCCTGCGGAACATAGGCCGCGCCCGTGGCGATTCCAACCACGGACACGGCCCACGCGAGGAACGAGTCGAACGTTCCGGGGTCCGGGATAGGCTTACCTTCTGTTCCCGAACAGCCGCAGCATCATGAGGAACAGATTGATGAAGTCCAGGTAGAGAGCGAGCGCGCCTGAGATCGCGCCGCGGCGCCCTTCCTCGGACCCGGCGTCGATCGTGGAAGCCATCATCTTGAGCTTCCGCGTGTCGTACGCGGTGAGCGCGACGAACACGATCACGCCCGCGCAGCTCAGGACGAACCCGAGCATGTCGGACTTCAGGAACAGGTTCACGACCGAGGCGATGACGACGCCGATGAGGCCCATGAACGCGAACGAGCCGACGCCGTCGAGCGAGCGTTTCGTGACGAGGCCGAAGACGCTCATGGACGCGAACGTGCCGCCCGCGACCACGAACGTCGACGCGATGGAGGAGCCCGTGTAGATGGCGAAGATGCACGCCATCGTCAGGCCGTTCAGGGCGGAGTAGAAGATGAACACGGCCGAGGCCGTGCCCGACGAGAGCTTTCCGACGAGGCCGGACAGCCACACGACGAGGCCGAGCTCGGCGAAGAGGAGGCCGTAGAACACGAGACGGTTTCCGAAGATGGCGTTGAAGACCGCCGGGTTCGAGACGGTGAGAAAGGCGGCGAGGGCCGTCGTCATGAGGCCCGCGGCCATCCATGCGTAGACGCGCGCGAGAAACGCGGGAATCGCGACCGACGCCGACGGGCTGATCGGCTGCGGGGAATCGAAGGGGCGCGGCGGCAGCTCGGTGGGCATTTGAGATCTCCTCTCGAACCTCCATCCTAACGCGACGGGGCTAAGATTCATTCCCATGAAACGAATGACACCCGCTCTCCTGCTCGGCGCTCTTCTCCTCCCGCTCTCCCTCCTCGCCGCCACCGGCAAGTACGGCGCACCTCTCGGGGACTCGCCGAAGGTCGCTCTCGCCGACCTCGTGAAGAACCCGGCCGCCTGGTCCGGCAAGACCGTGAGGACCGATGGGACCGTCTCGGCCGTCTGCCAGGAAAAAGGCTGCTGGATGCTCCTCAAGTCCGGCGACCAGTCCGTCCGCGTGACGTTCAAGGACTACGGCTTCTTCGTCCCGAAGAACTCCGCGGGAAGGGCGGCCCTTCTGGAGGGAGTCTTCAACGTGAAGACGATCCCCGAGGCGAAGGCGAAGCACTACGCCGGAGAGACGCCCGGCGGCAAACCCGACGCGATCAAGGGCGACCAGAAGGAGCTGAGCCTCGTCGCGTCCGGCGTCGAGATCGCACAGCCGGGTCGCTAGACGTTCGAGTTCCACATCCTCTCCTCGGTCGTCATGGTCTCCAGACCTCCTGCACTCGCGATGGCGCTCGCCGTCCTGCTCGCAAGCGGATGCGCGAGCATGCCCTCGACGGACGCTGGCGCGGGCGCACGAGGCGAAGACAAGACCGTCGCGGCTCGACTCGCTGCGCGCTTCGACGCGCTTCGGCGTGCCCAGCGCATCCCCGGCCTGGCGGTCGTCATCCTCCGGGAAACGACCGTCGTCCTCGCGCGTGGCTTCGGTGTCGCCGACCTCGAGCGCGAGATTCCCGTGACGCCCGAGACGCCGTTCAATATCGCGTCGGTCAGCAAGCCCATCTCGGCCGTGGTGGCGCTGCGTCTCGCGCAGGACGGCGTGCTCGACCTGGATCGCCCGATGCGGCGTTACCAGGGTTTCGCCGAGTTCTGCGAGTCCGTTCGTACGGAGGGGGGGATCTTCTTTTCCGACTACGCCTGCGAAGGCGACCGGCTCACGCTTCGCCACGTCCTCTCCATGACGGCGAACGGCGACCCCGGGAGCCGGTTCTGGTACAACCCGCCCTCCTACTCGTGGGCGTCGCGGCCGATGGCCGAGGTGACCGGGCGCCCGTTTTCGGACCTCGTGGACGCGATGGTTTTCCGGCCGGCTGCCACGCTCCACGCGGCACGGATTCACCGGCGGCTGCCGCTCCACGCCGAACTCGCTGCGCGGCTCGCGGCGCCCTACCACATCGATTCCGGCGGCCGGGTCGCGCGATCGGATCCTCCGCCGCCACAGGGGGACGGTGCGGCGGGTGGGGTGATCGCGAGCGCGATGGATCTTGCGCGCTTTGACATCGCTCTCTCCGACGGGCGGCTCCTTTCGGCCGACTGGAGCGTGAAGCTGTGGGCCCCGACGATTACATCCGCTGGCGCGGTACTGCCTTACGGTCTCGGGTGGTTTCTCGCCGAGTACGAGGGCCGGCGCCTGGCGTGGCACACCGGACTCTGGGAGGGACGGTATTCGGCGCTCTACCTGAAGGTGCTGGACGAAAGGCCGGCCGAGCGCCTCACTCTCATCCTCCTCGCGAACAGCGATGGCCTTCAGTGGAAGAGTCGGCTCGACGAGGCTGCGATCGAGCGCTCGCCCTTCGCCGTTGCGTTCCTGGCCGCGTTCCCAGAGCATAAGACACCTCGGTAAGGAAGGCAGATGACCCTGGTCGACCTGCTGTACGCCGTGACGACAGGCCCGGAGCGCCGAAGAAAGCTCCTGACGCCGGTCGGCCTGTTGTTCGCCGCCGGCCTGCTGCTTCTCGTCATCTTCGGGGGCTTCTTCACCGATCGCGCCCTTGCGTTGCGACCCCTGCTGCCCGGCGGACTCGGAGTGAGCATCGGAGCAGGGTTGCTCGCTGCCGGTCTGATGCTCTGGGCGTGGTGTCTCACGTTGTTCAAGGGGAAAGGCGTTCCGTTCGACCCTCCGAGCCAGCTCGTCGTTGCAGGACCGTATGCGTGGGTGCGAAACCCGATGCTCAGCGGGCTTTGCCTCGCCCTCTTCGGGGTTGGTTTCATCCTCCATTCCGTCTCGATGGTCTTCCTGTGGACACCGGCGTTTGTCCTGTTGAACGTGATCGAGTTGAAGCTCGTCGAGGAACCGGAGCTCGAACGGCGACTCGGCGCGATGTACAGGGAATATCGAGAAAGGGTGCCCATGCTCATCCCGAAAAAGCCGGCACGCGACGGTTCGAAGGGCCGATGACCGTATCCGTCTTCATCGGCACGAGCGTCGACGGCTTCATCGCGCGGCCGAACGGCGATCTCGACTGGCTTCCGGAGGGAGGCGGCGAACCCCACGGCTACGACGAGTTCATGGCAAGCGTCGACGCGCTCGTGATCGGTCGCAACACCTTCGAGACGGTACTGGCCTTCCCGGCCTGGCCCTATGGCGAAAAGCGGGTCGTGGTTCTGAGCAGTCGCCCGGTCGACTTGTCCGCGGCGGTCGGCGGTGTCGTCGAGCAGATGGCCGGACCTCCGGCCGAGATCGTGGCGCGACTCTCGGCAAGCGGCGCCCATCATCTCTACGTCGACGGCGGGGTGACGATTCAGGGATTCCTGCGCGCGGGGCTCGTTCAGCGCCTCATCATCACGCGCGTGCCCGTGCTGATCGGAGACGGCATTCCTCTCTTCGGCACCCTGCCGCGCGATGTCCGGCTTCGTCACGTGGCGACCCGGCACTATCCGAGCGGCCTGGTTCAGAGCGAGTACCTCGTTGCTTCCTAGACCGGCCCGGGGCCGGTCGCTCCGAGACGAGAACCGCAACTTTCGTGAGCGACGGCGCAGTGAGGTCTCGGGCCGTGCCTCGAGAGAAAGTGCGGTCTAATAACTCCTGCAGCGGCCTCGCGTGCGCTCCCCGGGATTGGCGGGACCGTGCGGGGCATCGACTCGAGTCGGGAGGCGGGCGCGATGACTTGGCAGCGGAGAGTGCTGAATTCAGGCATCGAGTGCTTGTGGCTGGACGCTCCGGCGGATCGTCCGCTTCCGGAGCATTGGACAGTACTGGAACGGTCCACCGCTCTGATCCCGGCGGCCCATCGCTCGTTGGTTCGTCACGTCGAGTTACGCGGACACGGCCAGTCTCCCGCACGCGGCGGTGGAAGTGATCGAACAACTGGCACGATTCGTCTGAGCCATGCCAGCCTCCGAGAGTCTTACAATCGCTCGTATAACGTGACGCTGCTTCATGAATTCGGCCATCACGTCGACTGGCGCTATGACGTCGTGGCTTACGCTCGCAGCCAAGGCGCCAACGGGCGAGCGCTGCTCAGTACGGGTCACGCGGGCGCCACCCAAGGCGCCGGCGAGAGAATCGCCGACTGCTACATGATCTATCTGCTACAAGTGCTCGCCGGCCAGCGATACAGCCACCCGGCCGACACGGCCGCCTATCAGGGGGGCGCCGCCCGCATGCGTTTCAATCTGCTGCTGCAGTCGAGGGCGTTCGAGGGGATGGCCGGCTTCCGCGATTGGCAGTCCTCAGCTTAAATGTCGCAGGGGTGGAAAAGCTTTAGCGAGCCGATCTCAGGCCTGACCCGGCGTTGCTGTGGACTCGCTTGTGCCTGACGACGGGCAACCTCAGTCCCTGCCGCAGCCTCGATGACGACATGATCGACTGGAGACGCGCTCTTGAATCCTGAGTCGCGGCGGCTCGCGGAATGGTCGAAGGCGGTTCGGGGTTCATCCCTCAAGCGCCTTTCCCTCGTGCGCCCGGGTCTCGAAAACTGGCGGCTCACGGCCGGATCCATGAGCTTTGCGGACGTCGCCTTTCATCTGATCGAGGCCGATCAATGGCTTTTCCGCAAGCTGGCTGAGCCCGGCTTGTCCCCCATGGTCGGCCGCGCGGGCACCACAAACATCTCGGCTCGCGAACAGTTCACGGCCCTGTGCGACGAGCTCGGGACCCTGGGTCAGCAGCGCGCGGCCGTCGTCGAGTCTCTTTCGCCCGCTCAGCTCGACGCCACCGTTCCGGACCAGCGCTTTGGCGGGGTCGTCACGTTCTGGTGGGTCCTCGTCCGCGGGAACCTCGATCACGAAGTGCATCACAGGGGCCAGCTCGCGGCGTGGCTTCGAGCGGCCAGGGCAGTTGACTAAACTAGCGGGGTGAGGCTCGGCATCGACTTTGGCACGACGCACACCGTCGTGGCCCTCGTGGACCGCGGAAACTACCCCGTGGTCTCGTTCGAGGGGGGCGACTTCCTGCCCTCGCTCGTCGCCGCCCACGACGCGTCGGGCACGCTGCGCTGGGGCTGGGACGCCTGGGAGGTCCGGCACGAGCCGGGCTGGACGCTGCTCCCGTCCGTCAAGCGCCTCCTGAACGACGCGGGCCCCCGAACGGAAATCGCGGTCGGTCCCCGGCGCCTCGCGATCGGCGCTCTTCTCGAGGGCTTCTTCTCGGCGCTCCACCGCGAGCTCATCGCGCGCTCGAACGCCGGCATTGCCGCGAACGATTCGATCACGGCGGCCGTCTCCGTCCCCGCGAACGCCTCGACGGCGCAGCGCTTCCTGACGCTCGAGGCGTTCAAGGGCGGGGGCTTCGTCGTGGAGGCGCTCCTGAACGAGCCGTCGGCCGCGGGCTTCGAGTACGCGCACCGCAACCGGCGCGACGAGCGGCGCGAACACCTCGTCGTCTACGACCTCGGCGGCGGCACTTTCGACGCCTCGCTACTCCGGATGACGGGCAAGACGAACGAGGTCGTCGCCACGAACGGCGTCAGGCGGCTGGGCGGCGACGACTTCGACGAGGCGATCCTCGCCCTCGTCCTCGCGAAGGCGGGCGCGCTCGATGCGGACGCGGCGACGCGGGCTCTCGTCCTCGAGGAGTGCGTTCGTGCCAAGGAGTCGCTCTCGCCGAACTCCCGCCGCTTCCTCGTGGACCTCGCCGCGCTGGACCGGGAGCCCCTCGTCCTCCCCGTCGAGACCGTCAACGAAGCGTGCGTCCCGCTCGTCGCGCGAACGCTCGAGGCCGTCAGGGCGCTCGTCGACGAGGCCGCGGGCGTCCCGTGGGCCGACGTCGCGTCGCTCTACGTCGTGGGCGGCGCGGGCCTTTTTCCCCTCGTCACGCGCCTCCTGAAGGAGCGCTTCGGCGACAAGCGGGTCCGCCGCTCGCCGCACCCCTTCGCGGCGACCGCGATGGGCCTCGCCGTCTGGATGGACCGCGAGGGCGGCTACGCGCTGGAGGACCGCCTCTCGCGGCACTTCGGGGTCTTTCGCGAAGGCGGCGAGGGCCGCGATGTCGTTTTCGACACGATCTTCGGGAAGGGGACGCCCCTCCCCGCGCCGGGTGCGCCGCCCGCCGTCGTGTCTCGCCGCTACCGCGCCGCACACGACGTCGGTCACTTCCGGTTCCTCGAGTGCTCGCGCCTCACGGACGGGCGGCCCGACGGCGACGTCACGCCGTGGGACGAGGCCTTCTTCCCGTTCGAGCCCGGTCTTCGCGCCACGGGCCTTGCTTCGGCGCCGATCCACCGGCGCGAGAGCGGCCCGGAGATCGCCGAGGCTTACGCGCTCGGGAGCGAGGGCGCCGTGACCGTGACCGTGACGGACACGACGGACGGCTTCGCGCGAACGTTCAGGCTGACGCGCTGACGACGCCGGCGGAGCCGTCGATCCGGAGGACGAGGAGCGTCCGGTCGTCCTCGGTGTCCGTCCTCCGCGTAAAGGCACGCTGCGCGTCGAGGATCCGGTCCTTCAGCGCGGCGGCGCTTTCGGCCGGGCCCGCGCGCAGCACCTCTTCGAGGCGTTGGAAGCCCCAGGATTCGTCGGATCCGTCCGTCCCTCCGCGAGTCGCCTCGACGAGCCCGTCCGAGAAGACGACCCAGAAATCGCCCGCGGCGAGCGGCTCGGTGACGGTGTGCCACCCGCCCGAGAAAGTGAGACCCAGCGGCCGCGCGGGGTTCGCGAGGGCCAGGGCGGTCCCGTCCTTCCGCACGCGGTACGGATAGGGGTGCCCCGCGTTCGTGTAGGACACGGTTCCTTTCGCGAGGTCGAAGACGAGATGCGCGAGAGTGACGAACGTCCGCCGCTCGGTCGTCCGGACCATCTCCTCGTGCAGCAGCTCCATGAGGCGGACGCCTTCCGATCCCGTGCGGGCCAGCATGCCGAGGGAGGCCTTCGCGGCGGCCATCACGAGGCCCGTCGGCAGCCCGTGACCCGACACGTCGGCGACGGAGACCGTCAGAACGCGCCCGGCATACGACAGATCGTAGAAGTCCCCTCCGATGGCGGCCGCGGGCGCGAAGTCGACGGCGATCTCGACGCCCGGGCATGCGAAGTCCACGGGCGGAAGGAGGCGCCGCTGAAGGTCGCGCGCGACGGACAGCTCGTGCTCGAGCGCTTCCTTCTCGGCGCGCGCCGCGACGCTCGCCGAGAGGCGCTCGACCATGTGGTTGAAGCTCCCGACGAGGGCCGCGAGCTGGTCGTGCCCCTTGAGGACCGCGCGGTGTGCGAAATTGCCCTTTTCGATCTCGGCGAACCCGATCGAAAGCCGCCGCGTCGCCCGTGCGATCCGGTAGACGAGGAGACCGGCGAGGAGCGAGGCCCCCGCGAAGACGGCGATCGTCGCGATCCCGAGTCCGCCCATGACGCCGAGGACGACGCGGCTCAGCTCGAGGCGCTGGGAGCCCGCGACCCTGAGGTCCCCGAAGAGAGCGCGCGACTCGCGCTCGAGCGACGTCCTGACGAGGATGAGGAGGAGCCGGCCCTCGAGGGGCCGCCCGGTCTCCCATTCGAGAGTGGGCTCGGAAAGGACCAGCGGGAACGCGGTCCAGCGCGCGGACCACGGACCCGAGCCCGCCGGCGGCGCCGCCGTCTCGCCCGACTCCGGCTTCTCGCCGCCCGAATCCGGCGCGCCCGCGATGGTCGTCGTCTTGCCCTTCTTGCGCCCGTCGACCGTGAAGCGCACGCCGCCCTTGGGCACGTCGACGGGCTCCTCCGTCACCTTGACCGCGCCGTGGAAGCGGATGATGTTGCCGGTCTCCTTCTCGAGCTCGCGGCGAAGGCCGGAGTGGAGCCTGAGCGTGAGGACGAGCGTGCCTGCGGGGCGCGGCTCGACCGCGGCCGCGAAGACCTGGCCGCCGGACTTCGCGAGGACGGACGCGCGCGACGTCATCCAGGGCCGCGGCGCGAGGTCCGGGGCGGCCGCCGCACCGGCCGTCTCGACGGTCCCTCCCTTCGGCTGCCAGAGCATTCCGATCTCCGCCGGCGCAGGCGACGGCGCGGCGGCTTCTGCGAACATCCTCGCCCGCGCGGCTGCGTCGCGCGCCGTCTCGAGGCGCGGCGCAAGGTCATGCGCGAGAGCCGCGACGGCGGCGCGTCGCCTCCCGAGGGCAACCTCCACGCGGCGCGTCCCGAGCTGCCCGGCGATGACGAGAAGGCCCGCGTAGACGAAGAAGGCCGCGAAGACGACCGCCGAGAGAAGGAGGAGGTACGACATCACGAGGCGGCTCCCGACGCGCCACAGGAGGCCGCGCAGGAGATGCCGGGTCGCGCTGACCGCGAACACGGGAATGCCGAAGACGCAGCCGATGGTGCCCAGGGCGCGCACGCCGTCGATCGGAACGGCCGCGAGGAGCGCGCCCGCGAGGACGACGAGGCCCGAGACCTTGAAGGTCCGGGTTGTCCTCATGAGGTCGGGACTGGTGCGGGGCCCGCCGGCCGCGCCGCGAGCGCCGGTGCCGGCCCGCCCGCCACGTACGTCGTCTGCGACGAGAACGCGAGGCGCGTGCCGGCTTTTTCGACGGCGTCGAGCAGGACGAGGAGAAGCTCCTCCCGCACGGCGAGGAACGTTCCGTAGTCGGGCACGAGGAGGTACGCGAAGACCTCCACGTCGAGACTGGAAGAGTTGATGCGCACGAAGCGCACACGCATCGTGCCCTTCTCGACGCGGGTGTCCGACGCGAGGCGCGTGCGCAGGCTCTCGAGGACCGCGCGCATCTGCTCGGCCGTCGTCTCGTACACGAGGCCGAGCGTCGGGTTGAGCAGGAACTTGTCCCGCCGGCTGAAGTTCTCGATCTGCGCGGTGGTGAGCGTGCCGTTCGGAATCGTCACGACGGAGCGGTCGAACGCCCTGAGACGCGTCGCGTAGAGCGTCACGTCCTCGATGTCGCCGACGGCCTTCCCGATGCGGACGGTGTCACCGACGCGGATGACCTTGTCGCTCAGGACGACGAAGCCGCCGAACAGGTTCTCGAGGCTCTTCTGGGCGGCGAACGCCAGGGCGACGCCGCCGATGCCGAGTCCGGCGAGCGTCGCCGTCAGATTGACGCCGAAGCTCGCGAGGCCGAAGAGGGCCGCCACGGCGATGACGGCCCCGCGCAGCATCCGTCGCGCGATCGTGAGGGAGGACGCCGGGGTCGCGCCCTGGGCGATCAGGTTCAGCGTCGCGCGGAGGTTGGCGAAGTCGATCAGGCGAAGCAGGAGCCACGAGGCGCCGAAGATGGCTGCGAGCGTCAGGAGCCGCGCGTAGCCGTAGCGGTTGAGGAGCGGGAGACCGAGTCGGGACACGCAGAGCCTGTGGAGCGGCAGCGCGAGGAGGAACGCGAGCGGCGCGCGGAAGCGACCGACGCCCGTCTGAACGCGCGACCACGACTCGCGCTTCCCGAGGACGCGGTCGAAGAGACGGAAGGCGGCGCCCACGAGGAGCCGGCTCGCCCCGTACAGGGTCGGGATGAGAAGGAGGAACGCGAGAAGCTGCCAGAGCTGGAGCCCTCCCACCGGCCGTCTCAGGACGGCGGGCATCGACTGATCGATCGTGGACCCCCTCAATCCCTTGAACGCGGCGGGAATCTCGCGCAGGGATTGCGACGAGACGAGCCAGATCGGCGGACCCTCGGCCGGCGCCGTCCGCACGAGCGACAGGTCGAAGGATTCGTCGCCATTCTCGATCTGGCCGACGCGCTCGAGCTCGGCGGTCAGGCCGTCGTTGAGGTCGCCGGCCGGAGATCGGCTCAGTTTCTCCAGGTCTCCGACGAAACGCTGGTCGAGCACCGCCTTGAGCCCTCGCGCGAGGTCCTCCGGGGATGTCCTGCCGGATTTCGGCCACTGCAGGTACTCGCTCGCGGTCGTCCAGTTGCCCTTCTGGGCGGACCGCATGTAGCCGAAGAACGCTCCGTACGGCGTTTCGCGCCTGTAGGGGTCGCCCATGGGCTCGGAGGCGGCGGCCGACGGCGTGGGCGCGGCACCCGGGATGAGCTGCGGGGCGGCGAGACGGGAGGACAGCGACCCTGCGAGAGCTGCCGCGAAAAGTAGAGCTCTGAGAGAAGGACGCCTCATCTCGGGAAGAGCGTACCTGAATTCCAGCACCTCGTCGGCAATCCCTGTTCCTGGTACAGGGGCGACACATGCCAGACACACCGTCGTTGGAATCCTCCCGGATCGTTCAGGAAGATCCGGAGTGAATCCCCGCATTCCTCAACCTCAACGGGTGGCTGCGATCGTGCAATGCACCTCAATACACGCGCCCTATGAAACGCGTTTCGCGGCTTGGATTGCGCGCCGACTCTAGCGGGTTGATGGTGGACCGCGGAAGCAATCTGAGGCGTTACACAACAAATCGGCAGCTATTGGAGCCCGAGCATGAAAGCCTGCGTCTCAGATCTAGTCGCGAAGAATACCTTTCGCATCGCGACCGCCGTCCTTAGCCTCGGCCTCGTGGCGACGGTCCCGCTGCGGGCCGAGAGACTTCCCGCCGAACTGCAAGAGAGTCATAAGGTTGCGCCGGTTACTCCCGGGCAGACCGGTGTCCAGTTGCATGCGCGCACTCCGGAGCAGGTTGGAATGGAGGAGTTGCTCAACGCACTTTCCCCGCACACGAACGCACCAACCAATTCGGCGGACTCGGAGCGCGGTGTGCTCGCCACAGGCACGGAACTTCTTTTAGACGGCGGATTCGAGGGCGGCTTTTACGGTGGAAGCCAAATGGGAACCTCTGGCGTGTCAGGTCCGTGGACTTGGACTAACTCTCCGTCATGGTTGACTCCGATTTGGACCGATCCGCCGACCTACACAGGTGCACCGATCCCGAAGACAGGGGCGTGGTGCGTTTACTTCAATCCGTTCGGGCCCTCGACCGCACGGCTCTACCAGACGGTTTCCATCCCGGCGGGAGCCACGACGCTTTCGTTCTGGCTCAAGGTCCTGACTTTCGAAACGACACACGCGGTCGCTTATGACACGTTGAAGGTACGTATCGCCAACACCTCGGGCACCCCGCTCGGGGAAATGACGTATTCGAACCTGGATGCCAACCCCTCCTGGACCAAGCACAATTTCGATATTTCGGAGTACGCCGGCGCGACGGTGCGCCTTCAGTTCGACACCCATGAGGATTCGACAGGAGAAACCATCTTCTTGATCGATGACGTGTCTATTCTCGCCTCCGCGTCTAACGCCTCTTGCATAGAGGACGCGAGCACCATGTGCCTCGTGAACGGGCGGTACAGGGTCACGAGCCATTGGAAGAATCAGTATGCGGGCGGCGCGGTGGCAAACCTCTCGAAGGCGAAACTGACCGATACGACGGGCGCTTTCTGGACTGCGGATGCGAATACGTACGAGTACCTGATTCGATTCAACACGGCCACGAGTAACGGCAGGGCGTGGGTCGCGATCACGACGTTCACCGACGTCGAGTTCTGGGTGGCCGTGACGGACACCGTCAACGGACAGTACAAGGAGTATCACAGCGTACCCGGTAACAGGACTCTGATCTACGACCCGAGCTACTTCGTCTATCCGTAACGCGGCGCGTCGCCGGGGTCGGTCGGGCCCCGGCATTCGTCTGGCTTGACCGTCAGATGGACGCGGGCTCGTGGAGCTTGTAGCTCTGGAGGACGCGCGCGTAATTCGCGCGCTCGTAGGCGGCCGGGTCCGGGCACGAGAGCAGGCTCATGCTGCCTTTCATCTGGGTCAGCGATTCGTACTCGTGCTCCTCCATCCAGGTCTCGACCTCGCTCCGGACCTCGGCGAGCGCGCGCGGACCGCGCAGAAGGATGGCGGAAACCATCTGGACGGCGTCGGCGCCGGCCATGATCGCCTTGATCGCATCGCGGGCGTCGTGGACGCCGCCCGTGACGGCGAGGGACGCCTTGACGCGCCCGGAGAGCATCGCGAGCCACCGGATGCGGAGCAGGAGCTCGTCGCGCGTGGAGAGGCGCAGCGCGGGCGTCACCTCCAGGTTCTCGGGGTCGATGTCGGGCTGATAGAAGCGGTTGAAGAGGACGAGCCCGTCCACGTGCAGGGCATCCAGCTCGGAGACGAAGGAGCTGAGGGACGAGAAGAACGGCGACAGCTTCACGGCGACGGGAATCTTCACGGCGCCCTTCACGGCCCGGACGATCTCGAGGAGACGGCGCTCGAGCGAAAAGCCCGGCTCGCCCTCGTGCGCGCCGACGTCGTAGAGGTTCAGCTCGAGCGCGTCCGCGCCGGCCTCTTCGATACGCGCCGCGAAGGAGATCCATCCGCCCGGGGTCGCGCCGTTCAGCGATGCGATGACGGGGATGTGCACGGCAGCCTTGAGCAGGCGCACGCGGTCGAGATACCGCTCGGGGCCGAGCGTGAAGGCCTCCGGTTCCGGGAAGTACGTGAGGGCCTCCGGGTACGAGCCCGAGACGATCTCCATCTGGCGGATCGTGCCGACCTCCTCGCGGGTGATCTGCTCCTCGAAGAGCGAGTTCATGACGATCGCCGAGGCGCCGGCGTCCTCGAGGCGGCGCACGAGATCCAGGTCGTCGACCATCGGCGAGGCGCCGGGCATGAACGGGTGGGGGAGGGTCAGGCCGAGATAGCGGGTGGTGAGGTTCATCGTCGTCTCCTCAGGCCTTTCCCGCCGCCGACGGCGTGGGTGGATTCGGCGGCGCGGCCGGGGCCGGGGGAACTCCCGCGCGGCCCAGCGTCAGCTTCGCGAGGTTCTCGTATACCTGGAACCGGTTCTTCACCTCGCGCTCGGCCTTCACGAGCAGGCCCCGGAAGCGCTCCGGGTCCTGCTGCTCGACCATGCGGAACCGCGCCTCGTTGCGCATGAACGTCGCGATCGACCCCTTGATCGTCGCCGTGTCCATGAGGAGCGGCGTCTCGCCCGTCGCGATGCGGCGGGGGTCGAACCGGTAGAGCGGCCAGTAGCCCGACTCGGAGGCGAGCTTCTGCTGGTCGAGGCTGAAGGAGAGGTCGTAGCCGTGCGCGATGCACGGGCTGTACGCGATGACGATCGACGTCCCCGGGTAGCTTTCGGCCTCGAGGAGGGCCTTCACGGTCTGCGCGTCCTTCGCGCCGAAGGCCACGTGCGCGACGTAGACGTTGCCGTACGTCATCGCGAGCATGCCGAGATCCTTCTT
>JAMQPJ010000408.1 GCA_023717585.1 Thermoanaerobaculia bacterium | reverse complement strand
CCTTGACGGCCGTTGGCTCGAAGAGCTTCGCCTTCTTCCCGGTCGCAAGGTCGAACTCCCAGAGCGTGGCGGGCGCCTCGGGACCCGGCCCGTCGGGCTGGGCCTGGCGCGACGCCACGCACGTCACGTGGGTCGTATCCGACGGCCCGGGTCCCGAGGCGCCCGCCACGCTCTGGGAGTTCGACCTTGCGACCGGGAAGAAGGCGAAGCTCTTCGAGCCAACGGCCGTCAAGGATCGCGCCGGGAAGGACGGAAAGCTCTCCCCCCGCGGCGGGAAATGGAGCCCGGGAGGCGACGCCTTCCTCGTGTCCTTCGACCACGACCTCTGGCTGCTCGCCCCCGGCGGCGCGCCGCGGCGGCTCACGAACGACGCCGACGAGGAGGAGTTCCCGGCGTTCTCTCCGGACGGTTCGCGCGTCGCGTTCGTCAGGAAATCCGACCTCTGGGCCGTCGAGCGCGCGTCGGGCCGCGAGACGCGCCTCACGACGGCGGGCGCCGACCACGTCCTGAACGGGAAGCTCGACTGGGTTTACCAGGAGGAGCTCGCGAACCGGCGCGGAGGCCGCTCGTACGACTGGGCGCCGGACTCCTCGGCGATCGCCTACCTCCGCCTGGACGAGAACCGGGTGCCGGCGTTCCCGGTCGTGGACTTCACGCCGGTGAACGGGAAGATCCTTCCGCAGCGCTATCCGAAGGCCGGCGACCCGAACGCGATCCCGTCCGTCCACGTCGTCGACCTCGCAGGGAGAGAGACGGCTTCCTTCGCGCCGGCGCCCGACGACGTCTACGTCGCGCCGCAGCTCGCCTGGACCGCGGACGGAAAGCAGGTCTGCTTCCTCGTCCTCGACCGCCCGCAGACGACGCTCGACGTCTGGCTCCTGCCGCGCGCGGGCGGCGCGCCGAAGAAGCTCCTGACCGAGACGGATGCCGCCTGGATCAACGCGCTCGAGCCTCCGCATTTCCTGCCCGACGGCTCGTTTCTCTTCCGGTCCGAGCGCAGCGGCTTCCAGCATCTTTACCGCTACGCCAGGGACGCCACGCTCCGGAACGCCGTGACGGGGGGCGGCTGGATGATCGACGGGCCCTGGTCGCTCGACGAGAAGGCCGGCGTCGTCTTCTTCACCGCCACGGAGAAGGACCCGCGCGAGCGGCACGTGTACCGCGTGAAGCTGGACGGTACGGGCCTGGCGCGCCTCACCGAAGAGCGCGGCGTCCACTCTCTCTCTCTGTCCCCCGACGGAGCCCTGTTCGTGAGCACGCATTCGAACGTCACCTCTCCTCCGAGGACCGTCGTCAGGAAGGCCGCGGGCGAGGTCGCGGCGATGCTCGACGACGCGCCCGGCCCGTTCGCCGGCTATGTTCTCGGTTCCGTCGAGATGGGTTCCTTCAAGGGCGCGGACGGCACGCTCTTCTACACGCGGCTCGTGAAACCTCCGGACTTCGACCCCGGCAGGAAATACCCCGCGATCGTGTCCGTGTATGGCGGCCCGCACGCGCAGCAGGTGCAGGATCGCTGGGGCGCGGCCTCCGGCCTCGACCATCTCCTCGCGTCGAAGGGATTCCTCGTCTTCACGATGGACAACCGCGGCTCCTGGGGCCGCGGGCACGCCTTCGAGACGCCAATCCTGAGGAACATGGGCGCGCAGGAGCTGAAAGACCAGCTCGAGGGCGTCGCCGAGCTCGTGAAGAGACCCTTCGTCGACGCGTCCCGGCTCGGGCTCTGGGGCTGGTCCTACGGCGGCTACATGACCCTCTTTCTGGCGACGCACGCGGGCGACAGGTTCAAGTGCGCGCTCGCGGGCGCGCCGGTCGCCGACTGGAAGCTCTACGACTCCATCTACACGGAGCGCTACATGAAGCGCCCCAAAGACAATCCGGAGGGCTACAGGGCGGCGTCGCCGCTCGAGGCCGCGAAACACCTCTCGACGAAGCTCCTCATCCTGCACGGCACCTCCGACGACAACGTCCACATGCAGAACTCGATGAGCTTCATCGACGAACTCATGAAGGCGCGGAAGGACTTCTCCTTCGTGCCCCTGCCGCGCCAGCAGCACGGGCCCCGCCGGGAGGCACTCCTCTACCGCAACCAGCGCCTCGTGGAGTGGTTCGAGAAGAACCTGTAAGAGACCGTAGGAGACCGGCATCCCTTGACGCGTCGCCGTCATGACCATAAACTCATGACCATGAGTGAAGTCACGCGTCAGATTCCCGCCGGAGTCTTCAAGGCCAAATGCCTCGCCCTCCTGGACGAGGTCGCCGAAACGGGCCGGAGCGTCGTCGTCACGAAGCGCGGACGGCCGGTCGCCCGCGTCTCGCCGGTCAAGGCCTCGCTACCCCGCCCCCTCCTCGGGAGCGTTCTCAAGGAGCGCGATCTCCTGACACCGATTCAGGAACGCTGGAAAGCGGACCGGTGATCGTTCTCGACACCCACACCTGGATCTGGTGGACGAGCTCGCCCCGGAAGCTCTCTGTGCGCGCTCGCCGAGCCATCGAAGAATCGAAGGAGTCCGCTGTCAGCGCCATCTCGCTGTGGGAAGTCGCGATGCTCGTCGCGAAGTCGCGCCTCGAGCTAGACCGTGACGCCGACCTCTGGATGAGGCAGGCACTCGCTGCGCCCGGAATCCGGCTGGCTCCGCTTTCCGCAGAGATCGCCGTTCGTTCGACTACGCTGGGGCGTGATTTCCATGGTGACCCTGCCGACAGGCTCATCGTCGCAACGGCGCTGGAGCTCAACGCGGCTCTCGTGACGAAGGATGACCGACTGCGCTCCTGGGAAAAGATCGTGACGGTCTGGTGACGATGGGATTGATCTAGGCCCTTCCCGAGGCCGCCGGGCGCCGCGTGCCGACGAAGACGCCGGCGAGGATCATCGCGGTGCCGAGGAAGGCGCGGGGGCCGAGGCGCTCGCCGAGGACGGCCGCGCCGAGCGCGACCGCGAGGACGGGCGTCACGAGCGCGATGAGGAGCACCTTCGTGACGTCCATTCGCCGGAGAAGCCAGTAGAAGAGGAGGAACGCGACCACCGAACCGACGAGGGCGAGGTACAGGAGGGACACGACGGCGCGGGGCGTCCACCGGAACGCGAGAGGGCTGCCTTCGAGCACGAAGCCGGCGGCCACGAGCGGCACGAGGCCGAAGCTCATCTGCACCGCGGCGAGGATCAACGGGTCGAAGGAACCGCCCCGGGCCTTCACGAGGACGTTCGAGAGCGCGACGGCGAACGCGCCTCCCACGATCGCGAGGCCGCCGCGAAGCGCGTCGGGCCCTGCGAGCGTCGCGCGGTCGGAGAAGATCACGGCGACACCCGCGATCCCCAGCGCGACGCCGGAGACCTTCGGCAGCGTCATGCGGTCGGCCGGGAGGAGGAAGTGGGCTGTCACGAGACCGAAAGCCGGAATCGTGGCCTGCAGCACGGCGGCGAGGCCCGAGGACGTTCGTTCTTCTCCCCAGAAGAGGAGCCCGTAGTTCACCGAGAAAGCCAGGAAGCCGGTCAGCGCGAGATACCCCCAGGCGCGGAATCCCTTCGGTAGGGGCGCCTTTCGGATCGCCACGATCCCCCAGAGAACGGCCGAGGCGACGACGAACCTCAGGCCCGCGAAACTGATCGGGGGCAGGTCGGCGAGGCCGAGCTTGATGAAAAGCCACGTCGAGCCCCAGATGAGGCAGAGGACGAGCCAGGCGGCGACGGGGAGCGGCACGCTCCGAGGTTAGAGGCAGAAGCACCCGGCGCGCGGAGAGGATCGACCAAACGGGCGAGGGTCCGGCTCAGTCGGCCGGGAAGCCTGCGATCGCCGACCCCGACGCGCCCGTCTTCAGCTCCTCGACGAACACCGAGAAGCGCGTGGCGGCGGCGGGCCACTCGATCGGCGCCGTGTAAAACCACACGTCGCCTTTCAGCCCCGCCTTTTCGAGCGGCTTCTGGTCGTGATGGACGAACGGAATCGTCTTCGGCTCCCACACGGCGACCGTCACGCGCATCTCGCCCGCACCCAGCTTCTCGAGGACGCGCGGCAGGTCGCCGAGCTTCACGCGCACCTCCAGGCGCCCCGAGCGCGTTTTCCTGCTTTTCCTCGAGTCGGCTCCCGTCTCGATCCTGAGGGCGATCGCGAGGTCTCCCCCGGAGCCGCGCTCGAGCAGCGCGTCGAGCGCCCGCGTGCCGGCGACCTCGGCCGGCGTCCCCGCCGACACGACGCGCGCCGTCCGGACGACCACGTCCTTCGACCGCGACCGGATCTTCAGCCGGTGCACCTTGCCGTCCGGCGGCCGTTCGACCTGGTAGGTGAAGAGCCACAGATCGGACAGACGGTCGAGCGCGCTCTCGATCTTTCCCACCGACGAGATGACTTCGCCCCCGGTCGGACCGAGGCCCTCGCGCGAGAAATCCTCGCGCTGGCTCTCGCCGTAGAAATCCGACGCCAGGTCGCCGCCGTCGCTCACGAGATACAGCGCGCCCGGCAGGCCCTGGCGCGTGTTCGCCCAGCCGGCGAGGCGGCCGAGCGTCGTCCGGAGGAGGAGCTTCTCCTCGTCCATCAGGAGCGCATTCACCGATCCCGGGGTGCCCGCGGACCCCTGCGCGGACTGACTCCTCAGGCGGACGACGAGGTCCCGGCCGACGACGTCGCGCGCGAGCCGCTCGAGCGCGTCCTGAACGGTCGGCGCGTCGTCGGTCGCGGCGAGGAAGACCTTGGGCTGGGGGTCGGCGACGACGATCTCCACCGAACCGAGCTTCAGGAAGCGGTC
>JAMQPJ010000407.1 GCA_023717585.1 Thermoanaerobaculia bacterium | reverse complement strand
CGCGGCGAGAGGTCCTTGAGGAGATGGGGCGTCATGCGGCGTGTCCCGAAGCGAAGGTGCAAGGCGCGGAGGGGGTCCGGGGGAACCCGGCCGCGGGTTCATCCCGGCTCATGACGGCAGCGTTTCGACCCGGATCGCGTCGTTCGTGTAGATGTCGATGGACGCCGCGATCGAAAGGGCTTCCTTCACGATCGCCGCGGCGTCGAGGGTCGAGTGCCGGAGGAGCGCATGGGCGGCGGCCGACGCGTACGGGCCGCCGGACCCGACGGCGAGGACGCCTTCGTCCGGCGCGATGACATCCCCCGTGCCGGAGAGGAGCAGGGACGTTTTCTCGTCGGCAACGACGAGGAGAGCCTCGAGCTGGCGCAGTGTCTTCTCCGTGCGCCAGTCCGTCGCGAGCTCGACCGCCGCACGCTCGAGCTGGCCGTGAAACTCCTCGAGCTTGCGCTCGAAGCGCGTGAACAGCGTCACGGCGTCCGCCGTGGAGCCCGCGAAGCCGGCGAGGACCTTTCCGCCGAGGAGCCGGCGCACCTTCGAGGCCCCGCTTTTCATGATCGTCGTTCCCATCGTCACCTGGCCGTCCCCGCCGAGCGCGACGAGTCCGTCCTTCCTCACGCAGAGGATCGTGGTGTGCGTGAAGCGCGGGCCGCCCATCGAGAGAGAGTCTAGCCCGTCGGTCGGGGCCTCAGCGGTCTTCCCTCTCTTTGCGCTCCTCGGCCCTCGGGTGGCTCTTGCGGTAGACCTCGATGAGGCGCTCGGCGTCGAGGTGCGTGTAGCGCTGCGTCGTCGAGAGCGAAGCGTGGCCGAGGAGCTCCTGGATGGAGCGCAGGTCGGCCCCCGCAGCGAGGAGGTGCGTCGCGAACGAGTGCCGGAGCGCGTGCGGCGACGCGTGGCGGGGCACCGCCGCCTCCTGGACGGCGCGGTCGAGCACCCGCCGCACGCTGCGGTCCGTCAGCCGGCCGGCCCGCGCGTTCAGGAAGACGATTTCCGCATCCCGCGCCGCGGGCGCGAACGACGCCCTCGCCTTCAGCCAGGCGCCGAGCGCCGCCGCGGCGGGCTGGCCGAACGGCACCACGCGTTCCTTACGCCCCTTCCCGACCGTGCGCACCTGCCGGAGGGAGAGATCCACGTCCTCGAGGCGGAGTCCGACGAGCTCCGACACCCGGAGCCCCGTCGCGTAGAGGAGCTCGAGGAGCGCGCGGTCCCGGCGGCCGAGCGCGCCCTCCCGGCCCACCGTCTCGACGACCGCCTTGGCCTCGCTCACGGAAAGCGTTCGCGGTAGGGTCGTTTCGTGCCGCGGCGTTCCGACCGCCTTCGCGGGGTTCACGCCCACGCGACCCTCGCGTTTCAGGAACGCGAAGAACGTGCGGAGCGCCGACAGGTGCCGGCCCATCGACGTCTTCGAGATTCCCTCGGTGCGCAGGTACGCGAGGTACGACCGGACGGCGAGCGTGTCGACGTCCCCGGCGCGCACCTCCGTTGGAGGCCGGTTCCAGAAGACGGCCGAGAGAAAGGAAGAGAAACGCGCGAGATCCGCGCCGTACGCGGCGCGCGTGTGGGGCGAGACGCGGCGTTCGTCGGCCAGGTGGCGGTCGAACGCCGCGGCGTCCGCGGCGAAGGAGACGCTCTTTACGATGGCTTCTTCACGAGGCCTTTTTCACCAGGCTGCGGACCTCGGCCGCGAGCGCCTTGATCTCGGGCTCGGTGAGTTTCTTGCCGAAGGCCGGCATCTCGTCGTGACCCTTCGTGATCGATTTCACGATCCGCCCGTCGTCGATCGTGTCCTGCCACTTCGCATTCGTGAGATCCCGCGCCTTCTTCTTCTTGCCCTGTTCCGTCTTCGCCTTGCCGTCCTCGCCGTGACACACCGAGCAGTGCATCTGCCAGTTCTCCGAACGTTCGTCTGCGGCCCGAACGGCGGGAGCGAAAGCGACCAGGAACGCGAGGGAAACGGCGGCGCGGGCTTTCTTGTTCACGCGGGATCCTCCGTCACGATTCTAAGCGGTCCCTCACGACGGGCGGAGCGCGGGCGCCGGGAGCGCCTCCTCGCGCCACCGAAGGACGGCGGCCAGCGCGCGGCGGCCGATCTCCTCGCGGCGCTTCGCGCGGTCCTTGATCGGCGGGACGCCCGGCACGACTTCGTCCTCGATGAGGCCGAAGGTCACGTTCATGGGCGTGTACTCCTGCTCGCGCGGGAAGGAGACGTGTTTCGCGAGCGAGCCGAGCGCCGTGGAGAAGGGAAGAGCTTTCGGCTCGCGGCCTTCCAGGAGCTGGGCGAGCGAAGTCCCCACCATGAGGCCGGTGGCCGCCGACTCGAGGTAGCCCTCGACGCCCGTGAGCTGGCCCGCGAAAAAGACGCGCGGGTTCTTCTTCCAGCGAAACAGCGCGTCGAGATGCGCCGGTCCGTTGATGTACGTGTTGCGGTGCAGCATTCCGTAGCGGACGAACTCCGCCCGTTCCAGTCCCGGCAGCATCCGGAAGACGCGCTTCTGCTCGCCGACCCTGAGCTTCGTCTGGAACCCCACGAGGTTGAAGTGCTCGCGTGCGAGGTCGTCCTGGCGGAGCTGCACGACGGCGTAGGGCTCCTTCCCGGTGCGCGGGTCCGGCAGCCCGAACGGCTTCATCGGACCGTGGCGCAGCGTCTCGATTCCGCGCTCGGCCATCGCCTCCAGGGGCAGGCACCCTTCGAAATAGACGGCCTTCTCGAAGTCGTGGAAGGCCACCTTCTCGCCGGCGAGAAGCTCTTTCACGAAGGACTCGTACTCCGGCCTCGAGAGCGGGACGTTGAGATAGTCATCGCCTCCGCCCTTGCCCCACCGCGAAAGCGCATAGAGCTTCTCGCGGTCGAGCGACGCGAACTCCACGATGGGCGCCATCGCGTCGTAGAAGTAGAGGTACTTCTCGCCGAGCGCCGCCAGGAGAGCCTTCTCGAGCGCGGGCGAGGTGAGGGGACCCGTCGCGATCACGACCCAGTCCTCCCCCGTCTCGGGCACGGACTCCACCTCGGCCCTCACGAGCTCGAGGAGAGGCTCTCGGGCGAGGCGCCGCGTGACGGCCTCGGCGAAGACGGCGCGGTCCACCGCGAGCGCGTCTCCCGCCGGGACGGCCGCCCTCCGCGCCTCTTCGAGAATGAGCGATCCGATCGACTCCATTTCGCGTTTCAGGAGCCCCACGGCGTTCGCCGGGTTGTCCGACCGGAAGGAGTTCGAGCACACCATCTCGGCGAGGCGGTCCGTGGCATGCGCGTCCGTCGAGCGAACGGGCCGCATCTCGACGAGGCGCACGCGGTGCCCGCGGCGGAGGAGCTGGTGGGCGCACTCGACGCCCGCGAAGCCGCCGCCGATCACCGTAACGCGCGGAGTCTTCACCGGGCGATTGTAGAGGCCGCCCCTCGGGCCGGGCGGAGATCCCCGACGAGACCGTCGGTACACTTCCGCCGTGACGTTCGAGGGTCGCCTCTACGACCGCGGGTACTTCGAAGGGCTCCACAAGAGCCACTGGTTCACGAACCCGCCGCGCAAGTACGACGAACGGAATCGCGACACGCTGCGCGTCGTGGCTCCCCGGCCCCCGGACTGCGTCCTCGAGCTCGGCTCCGCCCGCGGCGACGTGACGTTCTTCCTGGCCGGACACGCGAAAGAAGTCGTCGGCGTGGATGCTTCGGACGACGCGCTCCAGCTCGCCGAGCGCGCCCGCGCCGCGCGGGGAATCACAAATGTCTCGTTCGCGAAGGGGGACGTCGCGGACCTTTCGATCTTCAGGGACGCCTCGTTCGACGCGGTCGCCGCGATCGACCTCGTCGAGCACGTCGACGACCCGACGCTCGCCGCGATGCTGAAAGAGTGCCGGCGCGTTCTCCGGCCGGGCGGGCGGCTCGGCCTCTACACACCCGACCGGGCGCATTACGTCGAGCGGATGAAGGCTCACGATTTCATCCTCAGGCAGTTTCCGCAGCACATCGCGGTGCGGCGCGCGGGCGCGTACCGCGCCTTCCTGAGGGACGCCGGGTTTTCCGTCGACCTCGACGCGTGGTCCGTCTCGCCGTTTCCCGGCGTGCGGCTCCTCGAGCGTGCGCTCGCTCCGCTCCCCTTCATCGGAGAGACATTTCGATACCGCATCCTGATGCGGGGGATCAGGCCTTGAGCGACGGGAAGTTCGCCCCGAACGCCGACGTTTACGAGGCCGGCTACTACGAAAGGATGTATCGCCCGCACTGGTTCCTGAGGAACCGGCGGAAGTACGAGGAACGCGACGCGGCGCTTCTCCGGATCGTCAGGCCGACCCCCGAGTCGCGCGTCCTAGAAGTCGGGTCCGCGCGCGGTGACACGGCGTTCTTCCTCGCCTCGCGTGTCCGGCACATCGTCGGCATTGACGCGTCGCCCGTCGCCGTCGTGGCCGCCCGCGCCCATCTTGCCGCGCTCGATCTCGAGAACGTCCGGTTCGAGGAAGCCGACGCCCGCGACCTCTCGGCCGTCCCCGGCGGCCCCTTCGACATCGCTCTCCTCGCGGACTTCGTCGAGCACGTTCTCGACGACGTGCTCGTTCCGTGCCTCGCCTCCGCCCGAAAGGCGCTTCGCCCCGGCGGCGCCCTCGCGATCTACACGCCGAACCGGGCGCACTGGGCCGAGCGGATCAAGGCGGCGGTCCCGGGCCTCCAGCAAAGGGACCACATCGCCGTCCGGCCGGCGGACCGCGTCGTCGCGCTCGTTCAGGCCGCGGGCTTTTGCGTCGAGGACCTCTTCTTCTGCGCGAGTCCGTATCCCGTCCTCGGGGCCCTCGACCGGGCCTTCCCGATGGTCGGCCTGTGCCGTTTCCGGACGTGCCTCCGGGCGGTAACGTCCTCTTCATGAAGGTCTCGCCATGAAGGTCTCCTTCGTCACCTGCGACGTCTTCACCGACCGCCCCTTCACCGGCAACCAGCTCCTCGTGGTGCCGGACGCGCGCGGCCTGACGACTGCCCTGATGCAGGCGGTCGCGCGCGAGATCAACTACTCCGAGTCGACGTTCGTCCTGCCTCCGAAGGACCCCGCGCACGCCTATCTCCAGAGGACCTTCGTCCCGGTGAAGGAGCTCCCGTACGCCGGGCACCCGACGGTCGGAACGGCCATCGTGATGGCCGCGCTCGGCAGAATCGCCGCGGACGCGCCCGACGGCGTCGTCCCCGTCACGATCGAGGTCGGCTTCGGCCCGCTCGGCCTCGAGCTCCTCAAGGCGGACGGCCGCGTCTCACGGGTGAGGATGGAGCAGGGAAAGCCCGTGTGGAAAGAGCCCGTCACCGGCGACGACGTGAAGGGACAGATCGCGGCCGCGCTCGGCGTTCCGTTCGACGCCCTGCACGCGTCGCTCCCGCCTCAGGCCGTCGGAACCGGGAACACGTTCCTCATGGTTCCGCTCGCGTCCGTCGAGGCCGTGTCCTCCGCCCTCGCCGACACGCGGATGCTGAATCACCTCGAGCGGGAGCTCGGCGTCACGGGCCTCTTCTTCTTTGCGATCGACGAGTCCGGCGGGAAGCCTCGCCTCCGGGCGCGCATGTTCGCGCCGGGCGCCGGCGTGCCGGAAGACCCTGCGACGGGCTCGGCGGCGGGACCGGTCGGCGTCTACCTCGCTCTCCACGGCGCCGTGCCCGGCGGCGTCGCGCTGGGGCGCGGGCGCTTCACGATCGACCAGGGGATCGAGATGGGCCGCCCGTCGGAGCTCGACGTGACGGTTCTCGTCGAGAACGGCCGGCCCTCCGGAGTCCGCGTCGAAGGCGGCGCCGTTCTCATGATGCGGGGCGAGATCGACGCCTAGGCGTCCGCGCCCGGGCCGGAAACTCCCCGCGGGCATCGGCCGTCTTCCGGCGGGCGGGCGTCCGCTTCACGACCTTCGGACTCTTCGCAGGCGCCGCCGGGGCTTTCCCCGCCGCGCGGGCCGCCTTCGCACGCGGCGCCCGCTTCTTCGCGCCTTTCAAAGGAGCCGGAGCGCGCGCTTCGGCGATCGCGGCTTCGAGCGCGCCCTCGGGGATGCGTGTCGTGGGCGCGAAGAGGTCGAGGTCGTTCGCCGGCACGTCGAGGCCGCAGCCCTCCGTCTCGCAGACGTAGAACGAGCCCGCCTTGCGGTCGCGCACGAGGAGGTGCCCCGCCTTGCAGTTCGGGCACGCCTTCGGCACGGGGCGCGCGCGGAAGTTCTTGTCGCACGCCGGATAGTTCGAGCAGCCATAGAACGGACCGAAGCGCCCCCGCCGCACGAGGATGTCGCCCGCCTTGCATTGGGGACACTTCACGCCCGTGAGCGTCACGCGCTTCGGCGGCTTGAAACGGCAGGCGGGGTAGTTCGAGCACGAGACGTAATCGCCGAACCGCCCGTGGCGCGTCACGAGGGCGTGGCCGCAATTCGGGCATGCCTCGCCGGTCGGAACGTCGGGCTTGGCTTCCGCCTTGCCGCCGGCGACTTTCACGGGGATCGTGTTGCGGCAGACGGGATACGCGGTGCAGCCGAGAAACGCCGAGTCGTTCCTGCCGGTGCGGAGCTTCATCGGGCTGCCGCATTCCTCGCAGGTCTGGCCCTCGAGGTCGGTCGCGTCGATCGGGTCTTCCTCCACCTCGGGGATGTCCTGCGTGAAGTCGCACTCCGGGTAGCCCGAGCACGCGATGAAGAGGCCCGCCTTGCCCATGCGGAGCTTCAGCGGATGGCCGCTCTTCGGGCACGTGTCGCCGGGGTCGTTCGTCAGCCTGAAATCGACGAAGTGCTTCCGGACCTCGGCGAGCGCGAGCCCTGCCTTGATCGAGACCATCTTCTTCTTGGCCCTGTCGCGGTCCCTCACGAACTTGCCGTCGAACTCGGCGAGGGCCTTGCGCCAGTCGAGCTTCCCCTCCTCGACCTCGTCCAGCTCCTCTTCCATCTTCGCGGTGTACTCGGTCTGGAAGAAGTCGTCGAAGCCCTCGCGGATGAGGTCCACGACGAGGCGCCCGAGCGGCGTGGGCGTGAAGCGGCGGTCCTTCTTCCTCACGTATTCGCGGTCCTCGATCTTGCGCATGATCTCGGCGTAGGTCGACGGCCGGCCGATGCCGTTCTCCTCGAGGAACTTCACGAGGGAGGCCTCGTTGAAGCGCGGCAGGGGCTGCGTCTCGTGCCCCTCGGCCGCGACCGATGCGAGCTCCAGGGGGTCGCCCGGGACGAGAGCCGGGAGACGCACCTTGTCGCTGCCGTTTCCGTCGGATGGGTATCCGCCGTTCGCCTCGCCGTCCAGCTCGGTCTTTTCCTTCTCTTCCTTTTCCTCCACCTCGGGCTCGGCCTCCTTCTCGTAGACCCTCAGCCAGCCCGGATCCTTGAGGACCGTCCCGGAGGCGCGCAGGCCCGCGGCGACGTCCCCCTTGATCGCCTCTATGTCGACGGAAGTCACCTCCGACACGGACGGGCTCATCTGGGAGGCTACGAAGCGGTTCCAGATGAGCCGGTAGAGCCTCAGCTCGTCCGGGGCCAGATACCGTGCGACGGCTTCGGGCGGGAGGTCGAGCGACGTGGGACGGATGGCCTCGTGGGCGTCCTGCGCGTCCTTCTTCTGCCGGAAGCGCCTCGCCTCCTCGGGAAGCGCGCGCGGCCCATAAGTTCGCCCGATGAAATCGCGGACGGCGACGAGTGCCTCCTCGGCCGAGCGCGTCGAGTCCGTGCGCATGTACGTGATGAGGCCGATCGTCCCGCTCTCGCCGATCGTCTTGCCCTCGTAGAGCCTCTGCGCGACCTGCATCGTGCGGCGGACGCTGAAGCCGATGCGCGCCGCGCCCTGCTGAAGCTTCGACGTCGTGAAAGGCGGCGGCGCGCTACCCTTCCGTTCCTTCGCGTCGACGCTCACGACCGAGATCGCGGCTCCTTCGACATGGGCGCGCGCGGCCTCGGCCTGCTCGGCCGTGGCGAGGCGCGGGTCCGTCCCGTCGAACTTGAGCTTCTCGCCCTTCCAGAGGACGACCCGCGCCGGAAACGCGTTCTCGCCCTTCCTGAGCGTCACGGGAACCGAAAAGTAGGGGACGGGGACGAAGCGCTCCCGCTCGCTCTCGCGCTCGACGATGATTCGAAGGGTGACCGTCTGGACGCGTCCCGCCGAGAGCCCCCTCCAGAGCTTCGACCAGAGGAGGTCCGAGACCTCGTACCCGACGAGGCGGTCGATGATGCGGCGGGCCTGCTGTGCGTTGACGCGGTTCTGGTCGATGACGCCCGGGTGGGAGACGGCGCGGGTCACGGCCGCCTTCGTGATCTCGTGAAACTCGGCCCGATGGAAGATCGTCTTCGGCAGGTTCGGCTTCAGGATCTCCTGCAGGTGCCAGCAGATCGCCTCGCCTTCGCGGTCCGGGTCGGCGGCGAGATAGATCGTTTCGGCGCCCTTCGCGGCTCTCTTCAGATCCTGGACCGTGCGTTCTTTTCCCGGCAGGACCTCGTACGAAGGCGCGTAGCCGTGCTCCCGATCGACCGCGATTCCCTTCTTCTGTAGGTCGCGGACGTGGCCGTAGCACGCCATGACGGAGAAGTCCTTTCCGAGGAACTTCCCGAGCGTGGCGGCCTTCGCGGGCGACTCGACGATGACAAGTGATTTCGCCATGAGCGGACGGTCACGATGCCACGTCTGTCAACTCCTTGCCCGCGACCGGGC
>JAMQPJ010000309.1 GCA_023717585.1 Thermoanaerobaculia bacterium | reverse complement strand
CGCGGAGGCCGCAGTGGAGGCACGTCTTGGCCTCGAGGCGCTCGCGGATCTCGGCGGCGTTGAACGCGAGCTTTCCGAAGATGTCCGGATCGGGCCGGAAGCGCACCGTCGTGCCCGATCCGCGCACCTTCTCGGCGCCCGAGATCTTCGGGAAGCTCTCGTTCGACGCCGGGGAGATCCGCGAGCGCCTCGAGGCCAAGACGTACCTTCATCGGGGCCTCCGCGTCGTGTTCCTCGACGAGACCGAAAAGCCGGCTCGGCGCGACGAGTTCACGCACGAGGGGGGCCTTTCGGACTGGCTCATCCGCGTGGTGGAGGAGCGCGGCAAGGCGCCGGCGGGCGGCGCGTTCAACCTCGCCCGCGAGGGCGAGCCCCGGCTCGAGCTCGCGCTCGTGTGGACCGAGGCGACCGACGAGCACGTGCGCTCGTACGTGAACGGCATCTCGACTCCGTCCGGCGGCACGCACGAGAACGGGCTGCGTTCGGGTATCACGAAGGCTGTGCGCAACTACGTCGAGACGCACGAGCTGCTCCCGAAGGGCGTCGCCGTCACGGCCGAGGACATCCGAGAAGGGCTCGTTGTGCTCCTGTCCGCTTACGTCCTCGAGCCGCAGTTCCAGGGCCAGACGAAGGACCGCCTCAACAACCCCGAGGTCGCGGCGCAGGTGGACGGAGCCGTCCGTCCGGCGCTCGAGAAGTGGCTGAACGAGAACCCCACGTTCGCCGAACAGATCGTCGGGCGAATCGTCCTCGCGGCGCGCGCGCGCGAAGCGAGCCGCGCGGCGGCCCGGGAGGTCACGCGCAAGACGGCGGTGTCGCACCGGCTGAACCTCCCCGGCAAGCTCGCGGACTGCTCGTCCACCGATCCCTCTCTCTCCGAGCTCTTCATCGTCGAGGGCGACTCGGCGGGAGGCTCGGCGAAGCAGGGCCGCGACCGAAGGACGCAGGCGATCCTGCCTCTCCGCGGCAAGGTGCTGAACGCCGAGCAGGCGAACGCCGCGAAAGTGACCGGCAACCGCGAGCTCTCCGACATCATCTCGGCGCTCGGCTGCGGCGTCGGCGCGGCCTTCGACCTCGGGAAGCTGCGCTACGGAAAGATCTTCCTCCTGATGGACGCCGACGCGGACGGCCACCACATCTCGACGCTTCTCCTCACGTTCTTCTGGCGACACCTGCCGAAGCTCGTCGAGGCGGGTTACGTCTACCTCGCGCAGCCGCCGCTCTACCGGATCGACGCGGCGAAGGAGACGTACTGGGCGCTAGACGAGAAGGAGCGCGACACGATCCTCTCGAAACTTCCGAAAAACGTGAAGCCCGAGATCATGCGCTTCAAGGGGCTCGGCGAGATGATGCCGGAGCAGCTCAAGCAGACGACGCTCGACCCGCGCCGCCGCCGCTCGCTCAAGGTCACGGTGCCGAGCGCGCTCGAGGCCGAACGCGTGCTCTCAGAGCTCATGGGCAAGGACGCGGCGGCGCGTTACCGCTTCATCACTGAGCGCGCGCGAGAGGCGGATGAGCTCGACGTCTAGCCCTTCGGCGAGAAAGCAAGCTCACCGGATGCCGGGGGGGCTTCGAACTTCGGCCGCGGTCACGGCGTGCGCGGGCGCGCTCGTGGGCGCGGGCTTCTTCCTCGTCGTCCTGCGTCTCGGACCCGTCGTGAGCCCGTCGAACACGAGCTGGCTCATGGCCTGGGACTGGTCGGTGGGTTACACGGGCTGGCGTTTCTTTCGCGTCGAGCCCTGGGCGTGGCCGCCGGGCCGCATCGCCGGCCTCCTCCACCCGATCGGGACGACGATCGGCCTCACGGACGCGCTTCCGGTTCTCGCGCTGCCGTTCAAGGCCATTCGCGCGTTCCTGCCAGGCACC
>JAMQPJ010000392.1 GCA_023717585.1 Thermoanaerobaculia bacterium | reverse complement strand
ATTTCGCCGGCGTTTCGCTCGTTCTGGACGACGAACCGATCCGCCCGGCGCAACACGGCGCGCGTGAGCGCGTCCGTCACGGGATTCCGCTCGTGATCGAACACGTTATGACAGAGGAGCAGCGTCGTCGGACGGGAACCGCCGCGAGAGAGACCCGCGAACAGCAGAAGCACGTGCGGCGCGAAATATGCGGTCCACCACGGAATGACGACGAGAGAAGGACCGGAGGAGAGGATTTCTTTGGAAGATGAATAGAACGACAGAGGATTGAGGCCATCGAGAGTGACCCTCGGCGCGGGAACCCCTGTCGCAGAACTCTCTTGCGCTTTCTCCGATCCCTCTTCCCCTTCTAAGAAATCCCCGGTCTTCTTCTTCCCCTCTTCTCTTTCTAAGAAGTCCCCGGTTCCCTTCCCCGGATATAAAAAACGTGGGTACATCCGGCGAAAGGTGAAGATCCGCGGCTCGACGCCCAGCGCGCGCATCGCGCGCGCGAGGCGCGCCGTCTGGTCCGCGATTCCGCTCCGCCAGGGCGGAACCGGGCCGAGAAGAGCGACCCGCGCCGTCACGGGGCCTCGAGGAGAAACGCCTTGAGGTAGTCGCCCTCGGGGCAGTCGATCGAAACCGGATGGTCGGGGCCCGCCCCGCGGCGCTCGAGCAGGCGCGCCGGGCGGCCTGCGTCGAGAGCGGCGGCGAAGATCACCTTCTGGAACAGGTCCGCCGGGATGCGGCCCGAGCAGGAGCACGCGAGGAGGAGCCCTCCCGGCGCGAGAAGCTGGAAGGCCAGACGGTTGATGTCCTTGTAGCCGCGGCACGCCTTGTTCACGTCCGCTTTCCTCTTCGCGAAGGCGGGCGGGTCGGTCACGATGAAGTCCCAGCGCTCGCCGGCCAGGGCGCGCGCCCGGAGGTCGTCGAAGACGTCGGCCTCACGCGTCTCCACGCGGGATTCGGCGCCCTCGACGGGCTGGCCGTTCCGCCGGTGGTTCTCCCGCGCCAGCTCGAGCGCGGCGCCGGAGACGTCGACGTGGGCGACCCGGGTCGCGCCGCCCGCGAGCGCCGAAACGCCGAACGCCCCCGAGTACGAGAACAGGTCGAGGAGACTCCGGCCGGCCGCGAGGGACCGCACGAGACGGCGGTTTTCGCGCTGGTCGAGGAAGAAGCCGGTCTTCTGGCCCGCGGAGATTTCGGCCAGGTAGGAGAGTCCATGCTCGCGGAACGCCGCCCGTTCGGGAATCGCGTCGCCCGCGAGAAGCTCGTCAGCCTGCGGGAGCCCTTCTCCCTTCCGGGACGCCAGGTTGTTCTTCTGGACGACGGTCGCACCGGGGAAAACATCGAGGAGCGGAGGCAGCCAGAGCGGGCGCGCGCGGTCGGTGCCCTCGGTGGTCGATTGCACGGCGAGGACCTCGCCGAAGCGGTCGACCACGAGACCCGGCAGGAAATCGCCTTCCGCGTTCACGACCCGGTAGCCGTCCGTCTCGGGCGGAACGACGCGCCGCCTGAGATCCACCGCGCCCCGCACCCGCCCTCTGGCGAAGTCCGCGTCGAGCCGGCGGTCCTCGAACGTCCAGAAGCGCGCGACGATCGGTGCGGCGGGCGACGCGAATCCGCGCGCGAGAAAGACGCCCGAGGCGTCCCGCGCCTCGACGACTCCGTCGGATGAAGAGCCCTCCTCCCGGGCGACCGCGCCCGAAAACAGCCACGGGTGGCGCCGGCGCGTCGCCGCGTCGCGCCCCTTCGCGAGATGGAGGGTCCGCATCGACTGACGATACCCCGACGCGCCTGCACGTTCGCCTTGACGCGGCGCCCTCGAACGGCTGAGACTCGACTCCGGGAAATGGACGAAAATGCGTGAACGAAGCGTGGTCCCCGCGCAGGTCCTCGCGGAGGCCGCGACGGCGGACCCCATGGAACTGATGCGCCTGGGAATCGACGCCGCCCGGGCCGAGCGCTACGCCCGCGGTCTCGTGCTCCTCGCCGAGGCCTACAAGGTGTTCTCCCTGGAGACCGAGGTCCTCAGCGAGGAAGTCAAGGAGGCCCGCGGGATCGAGCAGCTCGGGGCGCGCAAGCGGACGCCGGCCGTGTGCTTCTCGTATTACGGCCTCTGCCTCGCGCTGACGACGTCGGCGCAGACCGAGGAAGGGGCGCGCTTCTGCGAGGTCGCGATCCAGCTCGAGCCCCACCGCGGCGAGCACTACCTGAATCTCGCGAAGATCTGGCAGGCCGCCCGCGTGCGCTCGATGATGGTGTCCGCGATCGAGAGGGGCCTCAAGGAGAGCCCGAGAAGCGCGATCCTGCTCGCGTTCCAGGACGAGATCGGCGTCCGGTCCGCCCCACCGATCTCGTTCCTCCACCGCGACAACCCGCTCAACAAGGAGCTCGGAAGGCTCCTCGGCCCGCGCCGCCGGGCGCAGAAGGTCGCGAAGCTCGGCGTGCGGCGGCCCGTGGCCGACGCCGCTCCCGCGCCGGACAAGCCGAAGCGCTGAGCGGAAGCCGGCCGGACGCGGGTCTCAGCGCTTCAGCGCCGACAAGCCGAGCCACACGAGGGCCGCCACGGCCGCGGACGCGGGGATCGTCAGGATCCACGCGGTCACGATGGAGCGGGCGACGCCCCAGCGCACGGCCGAGAAGCGCCGCACCGACCCCACGCCCATGATCGCGCCGGTGATCGTGTGCGTCGTCGAGACGGGCACGCCCCCGAGCGAGGCGCCGATGAGCGTCGCCGCCCCCGCGAACTCGGCGCACGAGCCTCCGATCGGCTTCAGCGTCGTGATGCGCATCCCCATCGTGCGCACGATGCGCCAGCCGCCCGAGAGCGTACCGAGAGCGATCGCCGCATGGCAGACGAGGACGATCCAGAACGGGATTTCCATCGCCTTCAGGTGACCCGAGGAGAAAAGCAGCGCGGCGATGATCCCCATTGTCTTCTGGGCGTCGTTCATTCCGTGACCGAACGAGAACGCGGCCGCCGAAACGAGCTGGACCTTTCGAAAGCCG
Source organism: Thermoanaerobaculia bacterium (assembly GCA_023717585.1). GTDB lineage: Bacteria > Acidobacteriota > Thermoanaerobaculia > UBA5066 > UBA5066 > Fen-183. Next base: position 3,271 of record JAMQPJ010000392.1, on the reverse strand, counting down.
CGGTCCAGAGGCTCCGGTCGCGCCCGCCGGAAGGCCCAGGCGACGCTCAGGAAAAGGACGAATCCGAGCAGGAAGCCGATGACCGGCGAGAGGATGATGAAGACCAGCGTTTTCCCGATCCCGCGCGCCACCAGCGCTCCCGGTCCGGCCTTCATGACGGCCGCGCCCGCAAACCCCCCGATGAGAGCGTGCGAGGAGGACGACGGCAGTCCCCACCACCAGGTGAGGAGATTCCAGACGATCGCGCCGACCAGCGCCGCGAGGATGAGGATGGGGTCCACGACGGCGGGATTCACGATGTCCTTGCCGATCGTCTTGGCGACGCGCGTCTCGAGCGAGAACGCCGCCACGAAATTGAAGAACGCCGCCCACGCAACCGCCTTCTTCGGCGTCAGGACGCGCGTTCCGACGACGGTCGCGATGGAGTTCGCCGCGTCGTGAAAGCCGTTGATGAAGTCGAAGGCGAGCGCGACGAATACGACGAAGAGAACGAAGCTCATCGGCGCCGCGCGAGGCTCAGGAGGACTTCAGGACGATCTGCTCGAAGACGTTCGCGACGTCTTCGCAGCGGTCTGTGGCTTCTTCGAGGACCTCGTAGATCTCCTTCCACTTCAGGAGGGTGATCGGGTCTTTCTCGGTGTCGAAGAGCCGGCCGATCGAGATGCGGTTCAGCGCGTCGGCCTCGTTTTCCAGGCGGTTGATCTCCACACAGATCTCGAGAATTTCCGCCGAGTTCTTGAGGTCGCCGAGGAGCGCGCTCGCGCGCCGAATCGCGTGCGCCGACTGAACCAGGATCTGGGTCGCCTGCTTGAGGCCCGGCCGGGGGGCCGGAATCTTGTAGAGCACGAAGCGGTTCGCCGCCGCGTCCATGTAGTCGAGGACGTCGTCGAGGGCCTTCACGAGCGCGTGAATGTCCTCCCGGTCGATGGGCGTGATCCACGTGCGCGAGAGCAGCCCGAACGTCTGATGCGCGACCTGATCGCCTTCGTGCTCGAGGTGCTTGATGTGGGCGACCTTCAGCTCGACGTCGGTGAAATCCGCGGCGAGCTGGTCGAGGGCGATTGCGGCCTCGAGGATGATCTCTGCGGCGCGCGCGAACTGCGGGAGGAAGGTCTCCTCGCGGGGGAACAGCTGAAACACGGCGGGGCGAAGGATATCAAACGAATTCACGTCGATTTAACGAGGACTTTACGTCCCGGCGAGTGGCAGGATAGGCGCATGATCCGACGCCCGCGCGCCGTCCTGTCCGCCATCGTTTTCTCCCTTGCCCTTCGCGCCATCCCCGGCGCCGCGGCCCCCCCGCCGGCACCCCCGAAACCGAAGCTCGCGGTCGTGATCTCGGTGGACGGTCTCGGCTGGGCGCGCCTCGAAGGCTACCGCCCGCTCTACACGGCGGGCCTCAAGCGTCTCCTCGACGAGGGATGGAACGAGCGCGGCGCGCGCTATCAGCACCTCAACACGGAGACCGGCCCGGGCCACGCCTCGCTCGGCACCGGCGCGCCCCCGCGCGTGACGGGGATCGTCCTGAACAGCTGGTTCGAATACACGCCGGACGGCGCCCTCCAGAACGTCTACTGCACGGACCAGAAGGACGCCGTGACGGGCCGCAAGATCGCGGGGCCGGGCAACCTCCGCGTCCCGACGCTCGGCGACCGCCTCGTCGAGGCCGTCAAGGGGGCGCGCGTCGTCTCGGTCTCGGCGAAGGACCGTGGCGCGATCTTCCTGGCGGGGAAGGACCCCGCGCACGCCGTCTACTGGTACGACGGGGAGACGGGACGCTTCCAGACGTCCGCCGCGTACCGCCCGCCGGCTGCGGCCGGAGCGATCGTGAAGAAGTTCAACGAGACGAGGGCGGGCGGGAACCTCCCGGCGCGCTTCGGCCTCGTCTGGCAGAAGCTGCCCGAGCCGGCGCCCGCGCCCGGCGCGAAGCCCTATCCGACGGCTGTTCCCCTGAACGTCATCGCGCGCTACCAGTTTCCGTCGCACGGCCTCGGCTTCGGGCACGACATCTCGACGTACGGCCGGGTGCCGGCCGGCGCCCCGTACGGGTACTTCGGCGGGATCTACCGGAGCCCGCTGATCGACGAGCTCACGGCAGACCTCGTGCTCGCGTTTCTGAACGACACCGGCTACGAGCTCGGGCACGGCGACGTCCCGGACCTCCTCGCGATCTCGTTCTCCGGCCACGACCCCGTCGCGCACGACTACGGCGACGAGAGCGAGGAATCGCGCGACGCGCTCCGGCGCCTGGACGTCCAGATCGGCCGCGTCCTCGACGCCCTCGACGCGAACTACCCGAAGGGGACGGTCCTCGTCGCGCTGTCGGCGGACCACGGCTTCCCCGTGATGCCGGAAGTCGCGAAGGCGCTGGACAAGACGGCGACCGGCGGCCGCCTCGAGACGGGCCGTGAGACGCTCCACAACGACCGCGAACGCCTGAACCGCCTCCTCGCGGACGCGCTCTGCCTCGACCGCTCCGCGAAGGTCGTCGGCGGCATGGACGGCTGGAACCTGTTCTACAGCCGCGCCGCGTTTCCCTACAAGACCGTCGCAGGCGCCTGCGGGCGCGCCGGCGCGCCCGTGACGGCCGCGGACGTGGACCGCGTCCTCCCGGGAGTGATCAAGCACTTCTGGGACGAGGAAGTCGAGGAAGTGCTCCTCGTTTCCGCGCAGGCCGCATGGCCCGACACGCCGGCGCGGACGTTCGTCCGCAACGACTTCGACCGCGAGCGCTCGGGCGACGCCTTCGTGATCCCGCGCTTCGGCGTCATGAACTCATACAACCCGGGGCGCGGCGCGATGCACGGCACGCTGTACGAGTACGACATCCACGTCCCGCTCGTGTTCTGGGGCGCGGGCGTCAGGGCGGGCGCCTCGGATACCGCGACGACGCCGTACGACCTCGCGCCGACGGTCGGCCGCTGGCTCGGTGTGACGCTCCCCGAGGCGACCGGGCGCGCGCTGCCGCTGCCGCGGTGACGGACGAACCGCCGGGCGCCGGGAAGCCGCCGCGGCGACCGCGCTACCGGGGCACGCACCCGCGCGCGTTTTCCGAGAAGTACAAGGAGCTGGACCCCGTCCGTTTCCCCGACCAGCGCGGAAAGGTGCTCGATTCCGGCAGGACGCCGGCGGGCACCCACGTCCCGGTCCTCGTCCTCGAAGTCCTCGCGGCCCTCCAACCCGGGCCCGGCGATTTCGCGGTCGACGCGACCGTCGGATTCGGCGGCCACGCTTCGGAGCTCCTGAAGAGGATCCTGCCCGGCGGCCGGCT
>JAMQPJ010000310.1 GCA_023717585.1 Thermoanaerobaculia bacterium | reverse complement strand
AATCCGGGCCGCCGTGACGGCGATGGCCGCGTGCACTACCTCACGGCCTGCTGCCTGGCGCTCCAGGGCGACGTGGAGCAGGCTCTCCAGAGCCTGAAAAAGGCCATCGCGGCGGACGATCAGAACCGCATTCAGGCGCGGCTCGAAGCCGATCTCGCCATCCTCCGGGGGACGCAGGGCTTTACGGAGCTCGTCGCGGGAGGCGCATGACCGTCGTCGTCCTCCTCGCCGCCGGCCGCGGCGTGAGGATGAGGTCCGAACGGCCGAAAGTCCTGCACGAGGCCGCCGGCCGTCCGCTTCTCGACCGCGCCCTCGACGGCGCGCTCGCGGTCGCTGGAAGCGCCGCTCAGGTCGTGGTCGTCGTCTCGAAAGGCGGCGACGCGGTTGCCGAGCATGTGAAGGCCGCGTACCCGGGTGTCCGTGTCGTGCCGCAGGGCCCGCCTCGGGGAACCGGCGACGCAGTGCGCGCCGCGGCCCACGCGTTTGGGAAAGCGATGCATGTCGTCGTCCTTTCGGGGGACGTCCCCCTCCTGTCTCCCGAAACGGTGAAGGGCCTTCTCGAGGCGCTGAAGGCGGACAAGAAGGCCGCGGCTGCGGTCCTCACAGCGAAGCTCGCGGACCCGACCGGATACGGCCGCATCGTGCGCGATCGCGCGAAGCGTTTCGTGAAGATCGTGGAAGAGAAAGATTCTTCGAGTAAAGAGAAGAAGATCTCCGAGATCAACACCGGCACATACGCCTTCGATCGGACGTTTCTCGATCGGTCCCTTCCCCTCCTCACTTCCAGGAATTCCCAGTCCGAGTTTTACCTGACCGACGTGCTCTCGCTCGCGCGCAAGGCCGGCCGCCGCGTCGTTCTTGTCGAAGGCGATCCTCTTTCCGCCGTTGGCGTGAATTCCCGCGCCGATCTCGCCCACGTGGATTCCATCCTGCGCCGCCGCTGCGCGGACGCCGCGATGGCCGCGGGCGCGACTCTCCTTCGCCCCGAGACCGTCACCCTCGACGAAACGGTCGTCCTGGAGCCGGATACGGTGCTCGAGCCGTTCGTGACGCTCCTCGGAAAAACCCGGGTGGGCTCGGGGAGCGTGATCGGCCAGGGCACCGTCGTGAAGGACACGGTCTTCGGGAAGAACGTGACGGTGAGGCCCTACTGCGTGATCGAGTCGGCGGTCGTCGGGGACGGCGCGATCGTGGGCCCGTTCGCGCGCCTTCGCGAGGGAACGGACCTCGCCGAGGGCGTTCACGTCGGGAACTTCGTCGAGACGAAGAAGGCCGTGCTGAAAAAGGGCGTCAAGGCGAACCACCTGACGTACCTCGGCGACACGGAGATCGGCGAGCGCACGAACGTCGGCGCGGGCGTCATCACGTGCAACTACGACGGCTTTTTGAAGCACAAGACGACGATCGGCCGCGACGTCTTCGTCGGCTCGGACTCGCAGCTCGTCGCCCCGGTCACGATCGGCGACGGCGCGATCATCGCGGCGGGGACGACCGTGACCGAGGACGTCCCGAACGACGCGCTCGCCCTCGCCCGCGAGCCGCAGAAGAACCTGCCCGAGGGCGGCGCGAAGTACCGCGCGAAGAAGAGACAGCAGCGGTGAGAGGGCCCAACTAGCAGATGTGCGGCATCGTCGGGTACGTCGGGGGCCGCGAGGCGACGCCGGTTCTCCTCGACGGCCTGAAACGCCTCGAGTACCGCGGCTACGATTCGGCGGGCATCGCGGTCGTCGGGGACGACGGGGTCGTGCGCGTGGCGCGCAGCGAGGGCAAGCTCGGAAACCTCACGGAGAAGATCGCCAAAGACCCGCCCCCCGGCCGGTTCGGCGTCGGGCACACGCGCTGGGCCACGCACGGCCGGCCCTCCGAGGAGAACGCTCACCCGCATCGCG
>JAMQPJ010000303.1 GCA_023717585.1 Thermoanaerobaculia bacterium | reverse complement strand
CCCACGCGCGCGAAAGAACGCAAACCGCTCGCTCTGCGCGTGTTGCACGAAGCCCGAGGGCGGACGGCGCCTGGCGGACTGTCAGGACTTCCTGTCAGCGAGCCGGCCGGACCCGTCGCAAAGTCCTGTGCCCGGGAGACTTGGAACGGCCGCACGAACGCGTCGGCGCCTGACAACGACTCCTGACACCCCGATCCCGCCCGCAACCTCCGGCGTAGGACAATCGAAAGCGGCAGGAGACACCGTGAATCCCTCGTCTCATCTCATCCTCGGCATTTCGGGCGCGAGCGGCGCGCGCCTCGGCCTGCGCGCCCTCTCGCTCTTCGCCGGCTCCCCGGACGTTCACTGCCTTCACCTCGTCGTCTCGCCGCGCGCGCTCCTCGTGGCGAAGACGGAGATCGACGCGGGCATCTCCTCCGCCCCGGCGCTCGTGGACGCCGCGGGCCTCGACCCGGCGACGCGCGCGAAGCTCGCGCTTTACCCCGAGAGCGCGGTGGACGCCCCGATCTCGTCGGGCTCGTTCCGGACGCGCGGGATGGCCGTCCTGCCGTGTTCGGCGGGCTCCCTCGCGGCGATCGCGCACGGCACGTCGCGCGGCCTCCTGCAGCGCGCGGCCGACGTCTGCCTGAAGGAGAGGCGCCGGCTCGTCCTCGGCCTTCGCGAGACGCCGCTCTCCCTGGTCCACGCCGAGAACATCGCCCTCGTGACGCGCGCCGGCGCGATCGTCGCGCCTCCCGTCCCGGCGTTCTACGCGGCGCGCACGGCGGAGCAGATGCTCGACGCGTACCTTCTCAGGGTCGCGGACCTCCTCGACATTCGCGTCGACACGGACGACTTCCGCTGGAAAGGCGGAGCGTGAAGCGGTTTTTCTCCCTCGTCACCTTCTCGCACACGATCTTCGCGCTGCCCTTCGCGCTCCTCTCCGCGGTCCTCGCCGCCCGAGGCCTGCCGGCGGCTGAAAAACTCGTCTGGATCCTTGCCGCGATGGTCGGCGCGCGCTCGGCCGCGATGGCCTTCAACCGCATCGTCGACCGCGCGATCGACACCGTGAATCCGCGCACGAAGACGCGCGACATCCCGGCGGGCCGCGTGTCCGTCGCGTCGGCGTCCGTCTTCTGCGCGCTCTCGGCGGCCCTTTTCGTCTTCTCGGCGTGGCGGCTCAACCCGCTTTGCCTCGCGCTCGCGCCTGTCGCGCTCACGATCGTTCTCGGCTACTCCTTCACGAAGCGCCTGAGCGCCCTCTCCCACCTCGTGCTCGGCCTGGGCCTCGCGATCGCGCCCGTCGGGGCCTGGATCGCGGTGACGGGCCGGTTCGCGGCGACGCCGGTCGCCCTCGGCCTCGCGGTCCTCTTCTGGGTGGCGGGTTTCGACGTGATCTACAGCCTGCAGGACGAGGCGTTCGACCGCGCGCACGGCCTCTTCTCGCTGCCGGCGCGCGTGGGCGCCCGCCGCGCGCTCGATTTCTCGACAGCCTTCCACGCGGTTTCGCTCGTGCTTCTGTACAGCGTCTTCGTCCTCTCGGGAGGCGGGCCGCTCTTCGGCCTCGGCGTCGTCCTGGCGGGGATCTTCCTCGTGCGGCAGCACGTCCTCGTATCCCCGAAAGACCTCTCGCGTGTCGATGGAGCCTTCTTCACCGCGAACGGATGGCTGTCCGTGGCCGTCTGCCTGTGCGGCGCTGTCGACGTCCTCCTCAGGCGCTAAACTCGCCGCCTCGTGCCGGCGCCCACCCCGAAGGAATTCCCGCTTCGCCACATCGCGATCGAAGGCCCGATCGGTGTCGGGAAGACAGCGCTCGTGGGTCTCCTCGCGAAAAGGTTCAGCGGCACGCAGATTCTCGAGGACGTCACGAACCCGTTCCTCGCGGACTTCTACGCGGGGAAGAAGGGCGCCGCGTTCCAGGCGCAGATGTTCTTCCTGCTCTCCCGCTACCGTCAGCAGCAGGAGATCGCCCAGATCGACCTCTTTCGGAACCTCGTCATCGCGGATTACACGTTCGCGAAGGACAAGATCTTCGCGTACCTCACGCTGAACGACGCCGAGATCGCGCTCTACGACAAGCTCTACGCAACGCTCGCCGCGAGCGTCCCGCGGCCGGACCTCGTCGTGCACCTGACCGCGAGCGTCGAGACGTGTCTTTTGCGCATCAAGAAACGCGGACGGACGTACGAGAAGGCGATCGCGCCCGAGTACCTGAAGTCCCTCGTGGAGGCCTACAACTATTTCTTCTACCACTTCCGGGACTGCCCGCTCCTCGTCGTGGAGACGAACGACATCGATTTCGTGGAGAAGAAGGGCGACCTCGAAGACCTCATCGCGCAGGTCACACGCCCGTTCCGCGGGACGCAGATCTACGTGCCGCGCGGCTCG
>JAMQPJ010000270.1 GCA_023717585.1 Thermoanaerobaculia bacterium | reverse complement strand
GGAGCCGCTACACAGAGTACAAGCGCGCCTTCCACGAAAGCGCGTTCGAGCTCATCGACATCCCGCAACACCGCATGACCGGGAAGAACTCGGCCGACATCCGGATGGTCGTGGACGCGATGGACCTCGCCTCGAACAAGGCCCACATCACGACGTTCGTCATCGGCTCCGGCGATTCCGACTTTTCTCCGCTCGTCTCGAAGCTGAAGGAGAACAACAAGCAGGTGCTGGGCTTCGGCGTGAAAGGCTCGACCTCGGAGCTCCTCATCGACAACTGCGACGAGTTCCTCTACTACGAGGACCTCGTGCGGGAGAAGACGAAGGTCCCGTCGCTCTCCGGCCTGCCCGAGAAGACGGCCGAGGTGTTCTCGCTCCTCATCGACTCGCTTCTCGCCTTGAAGCGCGAGAACAAGGAAGTCCTCTGGGGCTCGATGGTCAAGCAGACCATGCAGAGGAAGAACCCCTCCTTCAACGAGAGCTACTACGGATTCCGCGCCTTTTCCGATCTGCTCGAGGCCGCGGAAGAGCAGAAGCTCATTTCGCTGAAGCGCGACGGGAAGAGCGGCACGTACATCATCACGGGCTTCGGCAACGCCTGATGCAGCGGAAGAGTACGAATAGCACGAAGAGGAAGATTTCTTTGAATGGTTAAGAGGGGAGTGGGCGTCTGGCCTCTTGTTTCCCGGGAAACGCTGGGCACCTTCAAGATCTTCTCCGTCCGGCGCGAGTCGCTCCTGTCGCCGCGGACCGGGCGTCCGCATCCCTTTTACGTCCTCGAATGCCCCGACTGGGTCAATGTGATCCCGCTGACCGACCGGAACGAGGTGGTCCTCGTGCGGCAATTCCGGGCGGGAACGCGTGCCGTCACGCTGGAGATCCCGGGCGGGGGCGTGGAGGCGCACGACGGCTCGGCCCTCGCGGCGATCCGGCGCGAGTTGCGGGAAGAGACGGGCCATGCGGCGCGGAGCTGGAAGCGCCTCGGAGTCGTGCATCCGAACCCGGCCTTCCAGACGAACCGCTGCACGACCTATCTCGCCCGCGGCTGCCGGCCCGTTGGAGATCTCAAGCCGGACGCGGGTGAGGACCTCGCCGTGGAATGCGTGCCGCTTCGGAGCATCCCCGGGCTGATCCGGAGTAGGGAGATCACGCATTCTCTGGTGATCGCGGCTTTCCACTTTCTGTCGCTCGCCCGTTGAGTGTTCCGGGCGCTCCTGTCTAGAATCCGCGCGTCGAGGGAGGCGCCATGAAAAGAACCCTTGCTGTCGTTGCGCTTGTTGCCGCGTCCGTCTCCCTCGTCGCCGACACGAAGGCGCCCGCGGTGAGGTCTTTCGAGGCGACGTACGTCGGGACGATCGCCGCGCTTCCAGCCGCCGCGAAGAGCGCCGAGGTCTGGATCCCTCTGCCTTCGGACGGCCCGTACCAGACCATCGCGGACATGAAGCTGCAGGCGCCCGTGCCGTTCACGCTCGAAAAGGACTCGGCCGGCAACCGGCTCGCCCACTTCATCCTCGACAGGCCCGAGCATTTCGGGAAGGACCTCGAGGTGCGGGCGACTTATCGCGTGACGAGGCGCGAGGCCGTGGCGCCCGCACCCGGAAGCGCGAAGGCGGTCGAGCCCGCCGGGGCCGCGGAGCTCTTGAAGGCGAACCGGATGGTCCCCCTGACGCCGCGCGTGAAGCAGCTCGCCGGCACGCTTTCGGCCGGGAAGACCGATGCCGTGTCGAAGGCGCACGCGTTCTACGACTACCTCGTCGACAACGGGACGTACGACAAGACCGCGCCTGGCTGGGGCAAGGGCGACTCGGAGCGCTTCTGCGACGTGAAGAAGGGCAACTGCACGGACTTCCATTCGGCGTTCATGGCGCTCGCGCGCTCGGAGGGGATCCCCGTCAGGTTCTCGATCGGATTCCCGCTCAAGGCCGACAAGGAAGGCTCGGTTCCGGGATACCACTGCTGGGCCGAGTTCTGGGCGCCGAAGCAGGGCTGGGTGCCCGTCGACGCGTCCGATGCGGCGAAGACGAAGGAGCCGGTGAAGAAGGCGTATCTGTTCGGCAACCTCGACCCCGACCGCTTCGACATCACGACGGGCCGCGACCTCACGCTTTCCCCGCCCCAGAAGGACGGCACGCTGAACTTCTTCATTTATCCCTACGTCGAGGTGGACGGGAAGGCTTTCCCCGAGACGAAGAGCCGGCTCGACTACCGTAACTTGTAGAACGGGCGGAATCCGCGACCGGAACGCGGCCGCCGCCGTCCAGCCTCGCGGCGACGCGGACTACCGACGTCGGCGTCATCGCTTCGAGCCACGTCACCGTCCGACCGTCCGCCCCGAGCGCGAGCGATCCCGGAACGGGAAGCAGCGGCGAGTCGAGAACCGCTCGCGGCACTGCCCGGAGCGCCGCCGGCGCGCTCGCGTGCGGCTCGGCGACGAGCGCCAGCGAGCCGATCTCGCCGTCGATCCGGGCCACGAGGGCCGCGGGACCGTGCGTGACCCAGACTTCCTGGGGAAACGACGGGCCGCCGTCGCCCCGGAGACGCCGGACGGCCTTCGCGGCCTCGCGCAGACGGCGGGCCTTTGCGGGCGAGGGCTCCAGCGCCTCGAGCCGTTGGGCCGCGTCCGTGAGCCGCCGGTCGAGAGCGGTCAGGTCTTCCCGCTTTCCCGCGGCGAGCAGGAGGCGAGCGAGTCCCGGCGCCGCAGCCGCGAGTTTTCGCGCGACGACCTCCGCGACGCCGGGGCTCTTCACACGCTCGGCGAACGTCAGCCAGAGGACGGTCTCCTCCCAGAGCGAAAGCAGGGTCGTTCCCGCCAGGGGAAAGCGCGCGCGGAGCGCTCCGGCCATCGCGCGCTCCCGCGTTTCGGCAAGAGGCGCTTCAGTTTCTGCCGGAATGTCGTCGAGCACTCGCCGGAAGGCGGCCCCGTCGTAAGAGCGGAGGCGCCGCCCTGCCTTCGGATCGAAGACCTGAATGAAGCCGACGCCTTCCGGGGCGGCGCCG
>JAMQPJ010000239.1 GCA_023717585.1 Thermoanaerobaculia bacterium | reverse complement strand
CGGCTGACCATCTCCTCGTACTCGCGCATGTCCTCGCGCAGCTTCGTGACCTTGTTGATCCACTCGTCGTAGACCTTCGACATGCCGAGGAGGCTCGAGAGGCTGTGGACGGGGTTCGTGGACGCGAGGATCGTCCGGCGGCCCAGCTGCGCGTTGTGGACGGCGGTCGCGGCCGCGAACACGGTCTTGCCGACGCCCCCCTTGCCGCCGAAGAAGATGTACTTCAGGCCGGCGTGGCCTTTGATGTAGTCGCTCATGGAGGTCTGGATTTCAGGCATGGCCGTTCTCTCCTCTAGTCCCTGGCCTCAGCCGAGCTTTCCGTTGCCGTACATGATCCCGGCGAGCTTCTCGATCATCGGAAGGCCCGTGACGTCGCGTTCCAGCTCCGGGACGTAGGCGAGGACTTCCTTGCCGAACGTCGTCCTGATGTTTCCCAGGTACTTGTCCTGCATCTGGATCCGGTTGCGCAGGTAGTCGGGGATGTTCTGGTCGATCAGCTCGTGCGGGATGACGCGGTTGACGACGTAGCCGCCGATCGGGACGTCGAACTGGGCGAAGAGCTTCGCGGCCTTCTCCGTGTCGACGATGATCATGTCCTCGGGCGTCACTACGAAGAAGAACGCCGTCTTTTCCTTGTCCGTGAGGATCTTCGAGGACGCGTTGATGCGCCCCTTGATGTAGATGAGCTCGTTCAGGATCGCGTCCTGCTCCGTTTCCTTCTCGCGCTTGAGGCGGCTGACCATCTCCTCGTACTCGCGCATGTCCTCGCGCAGCTTCGTGACCTTGTTGATCCACTCGTCGTAGACCTTGGCCATCGAGAGGTAGTAGAGAGCGTGGCCGAGCGGGACGAGGTCGTAGATGTAGTAGTCGTAGTCGCTCTTGACGACGACGTCCACCACGGCGTCGAAGATCGCGCTCTCCTCCATGGCCGGCTCGGCGCTCGCGGCCTGGATGTAGGACTCGATCTCATCGGGCACTTTCTCGAGGCCGTACATGTCGCGGATCTGCTTGCGGATCTCGTCCTGGTACGCCTTGATGTGGCTGTCGGCGTCGATCTCCTGCGCCCAGAGGTTCTCCATGATCTTCACCGGACCCTTGCCGAAGATGTCCTTCTGGAAGATGTCGGTGAGGGAGGCCTGGGGGTCGACGGAGAAGACGAGGACTCTCTTGCCCTGCTTCGCGAGCCAGTAGGCGGTTGCGGCCGAGAACGTGGTCTTTCCCAGACCGCCCTTGCCGCCGAACATGATGTACCGGCGGCCCGGGTTCTGCTCGAAGACCTCTTTCATCCCCATGGTTCTTCCTCCTCCTCAGCGTCCCCTTCCCGGAGACTTCAGAACATGGCGTCGGAAACGTCCTTCTCCCGCAGCATCCGTCGCTTCCACGTCGCGATCTGCGGAACGACGTGCGGAAGGAGGCGGAGGCTGTAGTACGGCGGGAGGATGGGGATTCCGAGCAGGTCGCCCATCGTGATGAGGATGAAGAGGTGCTCCATGGAAGCCCGCGTCCTGAGAGCCGCCCGGCTCATGTCGTGCGCGGACATCCCGTAGATGGTTTCCTTGAAACCGTGCCAGAGGCCCTTGAGGCCGCCCGGCCTGATCTGTTCTTTCTTCTCGGACACCGTCTCCTCCTCTCGTGACCCGGGCACGCCCCGGCCAATTCCAAAGTTAGGACTCCCGGCGGTTCGGGGCGCGATGCAGGTGCATTAATGAGTTTTCGGGAAGATCCGAGGCGAAATCGGCCTCTCAGACGCCGTGCAGGTGCTGTTCGTGGCTGTCGCCGAACTCCCGCTCGCGGAGCGTGCGCCGCTTCCAGGTCTGAAGGCTGCCGGTGACGTACGGGAGAAGGCGCAGGGCGTAGTAGGGCGGCATCACCGGCACGCCGAGCATGTCGCCGAACGTGATGAGCATGAAAAGCGATTCCATGGAGGCGCGGATCTCGAGCGCCTGCTGCGCATGCTCGTAGCCGAACATCCCGAAGAGGAACTCCCGGATCGCTTTTCCCCGGCCGCCGCGCGTTTCCACCACAAAGAACGCTAGCACGTTCGAGACGCTCTGCTATCGTCTCCGCCCGGCGAGGCGATCGCCGGGAGGTCCCAACTGTCCGCTCCGCTCATGTTCCTGGTCGCGCTCGTCATGGTGTGGTTCGCGGCCGGGAGCATCTGGAACGTGCGGAAGGGAAAGGCCACCCTCCGCTGGATGCAGGACGGGCTGCACCTGTTGTGCGAACGGACCACGGTCCGCTGGCTCGGGACGACGGCGGTCGAGCTCGCGCTCGTGAAGTCGAAGGCCCCCTTCGAGGAGACGAAGCTCGTGATCTTCCTCGAGCCGCGGGACGTCCCGTGGCTCTGGGGGTTCTCGCGGAGCCGGGGGCGCAGGGACTCGCTCATCCTCCGCGCGCGACTCCGCCGCGCGCCGCACGCCGACCTGGAGGCGCTGGACCGCTCGAGCTTCGCGGGGCGTGACGCCGTGCGCCACATGGGCGCCGAGCGCTGGTCCGTCCGCGAGCCGGGGACCGCAGGGACCGCCGGCGGCCTGCCCGTCTTCTACAAGGCGGAGGGCTCCCTTCCTCTCGCCGACGATCTTCTCGAGCTCGCCCGCGCCGGAGGCATGACGGTGCGGCGTCTCTCGGTGCGCCGGGCCGAACCCCACCTGCAGCTGCACGTCGACCTGCCCGCCGCGTCCGTGGATGCCGCGGGGTTCTTCGGGACTGTCCGCGAGCTCGGCGAGCTGGCCTCCCGCCGGGCCTGATCACCCCTCCGGCGCGAAACCTGGCGCTGGGCACCTACCTGCACGTCGACTCGAGCTTCTCGAAGCTCTCCCGATCGAGATACTCGTACTCGCCGATGAACTCGTGCAGAGCTGGGTCGTAGTCGGGTCCGGGGGGAGGCAGCCAGACGATCCGGCCCGAACGATCCGCTCCGCGGGCGATGAACACGAACTCCTCTCCCGCCTTGTATCGTCCCTTTCTCGCTTCCGTCCCGTCCCTCACGCCGACACGAAAGGCCGAGTAGACCGATTCGCCGGAATCGAGCCGCCCGAGCGCATCGACGAGCGCGCCTCCGACGCCGGCAGCGATCCAGGTCAGCGCGCAGAGTCGAATCTGCCGGACCCCTCGCCGCTTCAAGGCAGCCACGGCGTGCCGCGCGGCCTGGTCCGCCCGAATGGGCCGCGGATTCATCGTGCCGGGGTAGGAGGCCTCAGGAAGCTTCAACCCGGGACGCAGGTACGCCTTCGAAAACTCGTCGGGCGCCGGGGTGACCCGCTCTGACGAAGCCCGGCTCGGAGGAGTCGCCGCTTTCGAGGCCATCTGCATCCCACATGGATTTCCAGTCGCACAGCGCGTGAGAACCAGGATTCCCATTCCGATCCGTATCCCCAACCGCATGTGGGTCACCTCCGTCGACGGCCGGTGAGGTGGTGAACAGAATATCTCCCAGACGCCCCGTGACGTGAGAAGCAAAAAAATTCCGGGGGACCCGGACGGATCCCCCGGACCTCCACCAGGTCCCGAAAGCGGGCCGGCTTCCTACGCGGTCGCCGTTGCCGGCTTCGCCGGTGTCGAAACGAGCGGCGTCGCGCTGTACTTCCGGTAGGCCTTGAGGCCGTCCCATCCGATGAAGAGCGCCGCGATGATCAGAAGGGCGGCGAGCACGATCATCGCCCACGCGCCGGCGACCGGCAGGCCGCTCATCGTCGGGTTCGACGCGATCGTCACGTAGAGGTTGCGCGCCGTGACGGCCGTCGCGAACAGCGTCGTGACGTACATGAAGAGCATCGGGTAGAGCGCGTAGCTCGGGTTCCGCTTCTCCGACTTGAGCCAGACCGTCACGACGAGAAGGCTCAGCGCCGCCATCAGCTGGTTCGACGCGCCGAACATCTGCCACAGGTAGACCCATGTGCCCGTCAGGACCAGCGCAAGAGTCAGCAGCATGGAGATGATGCTCGAGACGTGCATGTTGCGCACGAGCGGAATCGACTCGCCCGCCCACTCGGTGAGCGTGATGCGCATGACCCGGAAGACGAGCTGCGTCACCGTCAGGACGATGACGACGAAGGCGCCG
>JAMQPJ010000213.1 GCA_023717585.1 Thermoanaerobaculia bacterium | reverse complement strand
CCCGCTCGGCGGGGACATCGTCGAGGGGAACCTCCCCGAGCAGGCGCTTCTATCCTTCGTAGGCCTGTACCCGGTGCCCGTCCGCCATGGGATGACGCCGGGCGAGATCGCGCGGCTCGTGAATGCCGAGTACGGGCTCGGTTGCGACCTCACGATCGTGCCGATGAAACGCGTTGGGCGCGTGGCGTCGCGTTCGGATCTCGCGGACACGGGCGCCTGGGTGCTGCCGTCCCCGAACATGCCCACGCGGGAAACCGCGGTGGTCTATCCCGGAGGGTGCCTCGTCGAGGGGACGAATCTCTCCGAGGGCCGGGGAACGACGCGGCCCTTCGAGCTCCTCGGCGCGCCATGGCTCGACGCCGACGAGGCGGCCGACGCCGCGAACGCACTCGGCCTGCCGGGCGTCGTCTTTCGTCCTCACTTCTTCAGGCCCACGTTTCAGAAGCACGCCGGAATGACCTGCGGCGGCGTTCAGGTGCATGTGATCGACCGCGCGGCGTTTCGCCCTTACGAGACGTATCTACGGCTCGTGAAAGCCCTTCACGACCTGGACCCCGCGCTCTTCCGCTGGCGGACGGAGAAATACGAGTACCGCGACGACGTGCCGGCCATCGACCTCCTCACCGGCACCGCCACGTACCGCATGCTCGTGGGAGAGGGCGCGAGCCTGGACCCTTGGATCTCGAGCTTCAGGAATGACGAGGCGCGATTCGCCGAGCAGCGGGGGCCGTACCTGCTCTATTCCACCCGAAGAAACTCTCCGGTCGTGCTCCTCATAATCGGCGCACACGAGTCGGGCAAGACGACGGTCGCCGTGAAAGTGATCGAGGCGCTCGTGAAGGAGGGCTTGAGGGTCGGCTCCCTCAAGCACACCGACCACGAATACGAAACGGACGTCCCCGGCAAGGACTCGCAGTGCCACAAGGCGGCGGGCGCCGAGCCCGCGGTGCTGGTCGCGGGACGCCGCAGCGCTGTGCACCGCTCCGCGGTGCACAGCAAGACACGGGAGATTTCTGCTTCGGACCCCCTCACGGACGCCGCGCGTGCTGACGAGCGGCCGGCTCTATCCGTTTTCTTGGAAGGGGAATATGGCCTTGGCTCGTGCGAGGTTGTGATCGTCGAGGGATACCGGAGCGAGGCGTATCCGAAGATCGAGGTATGTCGCGAGGCCACCGGGCGCGCGCCGCTCTGCGAGAGCGATCCGAACGTCATCGCCGTCGTCGCGGACCGCGCGACGAGTCACCCTTCTTCGATTCCCAGATTCTCATTCTCAGAAATCCCCGGTCTTCTTCTTTTTCTAAGAAAATCTCCCGAATTCTCTTTTCTCTTCTCCTCTTCCCCAGGAGTGTCATGAAAGCCATCCTCGTCCCGAAACCCGGCGGACCCGAAGCGCTCGTCTGGGGCGATGCGCCGGACCCCGTGCCGGGCCCCGGCGAGGTCGTCGTCAACGTGCGCGCGACGGCCGTGAACCGGGCCGACCTCCTGCAGTCGCAGGGCAAGTACCCGCCGCCCCCCGGCACCTCCGAAATCCTCGGGCTCGAGGCGGCGGGCGAGGTAGAGGGTTCCGGCGAGCGCGTCTTCTTCCTTCTCGCCGGAGGGGGCTATGCCGAGAGGGTGGCCGTCTCGCGGTCCATGCTGATGCCGATTCCGCGTGCGCTCTCGTTCGAGGATGCGGCGGCGATCCCCGAGGCCTGGTTCACCGCGTACCTGAACCTCTTTCAGGAAGGAGGCCTGAAGGCCGGAGAGCGCGCGCTCGTCCACGCCGCCGCGTCGGGGGTCGGGACGGCCGCGATCCAGCTCGCGAAGCGCGCGGGCGCCTCGGTCGTGGCGACGGCGCGCAGCGCGACGAAGTGCCGGGCGCTCGTCGCGCTGGGCGCGGATCTCGCCGTGGACACTTCGCGCGAGGAATTCCTGAGCCGGATCGAGCAGACCTTCGGGAAGGAATCGGTGGACCTCGTTCTCGACCCCGTCGGGGGCGCGCTCTTCGAGCCAAACCTCAAGTGCCTCCGCCGGGGAGGCCGCCTGGTCCTCATAGCGAGCATGGCCGGCCCGTCGGCCGAGATCGACCTCCGGCTCG